>DASZJY010000185.1:0-2425 GCA_035947635.1 Acidimicrobiales bacterium
GGTGAGGCGGGTGACCGTCTCGAGGTTGTCGAGCGCCACGCCGAGGTGGGAGGCGAGGGCCACGACGGTCGCCTCCTCGTCGGCGGCGAACTACCGCGGCCCGGGTCCGGCCAGCAGGATCACGCCGTGCGGCAGCGCGTCGGCGGCCAGCACCGGCACCACCAGGCTGGCGACGTCGTCCCCCAACCCGGCCCGGTGCGAGAAGCTCACGTAGCGGGGGTCGCCCAGGAGGTCGTCGCTCCGCCGTACGACCTCGTACCCGGGACCGGCGTCGAGGAGCGTCCGCATGGCGGGACGGGCGAAGCGCTCGACGTCGGTGGCGTCGACGCCGACCGAGGTCGTGGCCGGGCTCGTCCCCCGCCGGAGGTCCATGTAGGCGACCACCGCGGCGCCCGTCGCCGTCTGGACGGCCTCGACGACCCACGTCACCTTGGCCTCGACGTCCGTCGACCCGTGCACGGCCGCGGCAGCGCTGGTCAACAGGTCCAGAGCCACCGGCTCCACGGTGAGCGGCGCCGCACTGGTCTCTTGCATCCTCCCTGTGAGGGTACTCAGCGACCCGTCGGTAGGCTCGCCAGCGGTGACGGCTGGAACCGTGAACTGGCTGGGCGAGCCGCTCGTGCACGACGGGGTCGTCGAGCGGCGGTTCGACCTCGACGTCGAGGGCCGCGTGGTCCCCGCGTTGCTCTGGACGCCCGAGGCGGCGGCCGGGCCCCGGCCGCTCGTGCTCTTCGGCCACGGGGCGACGCGCGACAAGAGGGTCGACTACATCCTCGCCCTCGCCCGCCATCTGGTGAAGGAGTTCGGCTTCGCCGCCCTCTCCCTCGACGCGCCCGGCCACGGCGACCGTCGGCGCGATCCGTCGGCCGACGACCTCCAGCTGTTCGCCGACTTCCTGTCCGAGTGGTCGAGGCCGGGCACGGTGGACGACGTGATCGCCGAGTGGAAGTGCGCCCTGGACGCCGTGCGCGGCCTGGAGGAGGTCGGCGACGGCCCGCTGGGCTACTGGGGCCTCTCCATGGGCACGATCTACGGCATCCCCCTGGCCGCCGCCGAGCCCCGTGTGCAGGTGGCCGTGTTCGGCCTCATGGGCCTGGTGGGGCCCACGCTGGAGCGGCTGGCCGCCGACGCCCGGCGCGTAACCTGCCCGGTGGCCTTCTTACAGCAGTGGGACGACTCGCTTCTCCCCCGCCAGCAGGTGCTCGAGCTGTTCGACGCCATCGCGTCGGTCGACAAGCGCCTGCACGTGCACCCCGGCGAGCACGCCTCGGTCCCGGTCGAGGAGATCGAGTTCTCGGTGGCGTTCCTGGCCCGCCACCTCGCCCAAGGCGCCGGCGGCTGACCCAGTCGCTCAGTCGCTCGGTCGCTCAGTCGCTCCGGGCGGACCGCCGGGCCCGTTGGAAGGCCCAGTCCCCGGCGCGGAGGAGGCAGGCGATGCCGCCCATGACGGCGGCGGCGGCGGCGATGCAGAAGGCGAACCAGGTGAGGCTGTTCACCGCGCCGCTCGTGGCAACGGAAGCCGCGAAGGGGACGGCGGCGGCAGCGATGGCGACGAGGACGAAGACGACGAGATGGCGAAGAGGCTCCTCCCCTTCGCTGGTCGGCCGGATCTCCACCTGGGGCTGCACGTCGGTGAGAGCCGTCGACGACCCGGGCTGATACACCGCCTCCCGGCGCAGCAGCGCCGTCGGTACTGTGACCCGGTGGCGACCCGGGTCCCCGTCCTCGCCGTCGCCGCCTACCTCCTGCTCGGGTCGGCCTGGCTCGTCGGGAACCCCCCCGGCGGGGCACCGGACGAGAGCGCCCACTACCTCAAGGCGCTCGCAGCCGGGCGGGGCGAGCTGCACCTCGACCGCCGACCACCTCCCCCGCCCGACGTCTCCTCGTTGGACAAGCCCGCCCAGTGGCACGTTGTCACGTCCCGCCTGGTCCGCATCCCGCCCGGTCTCGACCCCGCTCCGCTGCCGTGCAGCGCCTTCCACCCCGAGACCTCCGCCGGCTGCCTGCATGCCCCACGGCCGCCGGGGTCTCCCGAGGGTGCCACGATCGTCGGGCCCTACCAGCCGTTCACCTACGTCCTGCCCGGCCTGCTCATGCGCGCCGCCGACGACCCCGAGAGCGCCACCCGTCTCGGCCGGCTCGGCTTCTGGCTGGTGTCGGCCGCCCTCCTCGCGGTGGCCCTCCTCCTGCTCGGGGCCCCGGGCGAAGGCGGCTACTGGCTGATCGGGCTCGCCGTGGCCGTCACCCCGATGGTGGCCTTCATGGTCTCGACGTTGTCGGCCAACGGGCTGGAGATCGCCGCCGGCATCTGCTTCGCCGCCGCCCTCCTGCGCCTGGCGCGGGGCGCCCAGGAGAGGGCTTGGGTGTGGGTCGCGGCGGCCGCCAGCGGCGCCCTGCTCGCCCTGGCCCGGGTGACCGGCGTCCT
>DASZJY010000186.1:0-4806 GCA_035947635.1 Acidimicrobiales bacterium
GGCGCCGGCCAGCGCGGGGACGAGGGCCCGCAGGATGCCGATGAAGCGGCCGAAGAACACCGCCCGACCGCCGTAGCGGCGCAAGGCATCCTCGGCCCGCTGCCACCGCTTCTCGCCGACGCGGCTCCCTAGGCGCCCGTCGCGGATGCGGGGGCCGTAGCGCCGCCCGATGTAGTAGCCGATGGAGTCGCCGAGGGCGGCGCCGACGCCCGCCAGCACCATCATCAGGGCCAGGCTGGCCCTGCCCTCCGAGGCCACGAACCCGCCGACGAGAAGGCCGAGCTCCCCCGGCACGGCCAGGCCGACGAAGGCGGCCGTCTCCAGCATGGCGAGCACGAAGACGACCGCGTAGGCCCATGGAGACGCGAGGTCGGCGACCGCCGCGAACGCGTCGCTCACCGGCCCTCCGCAGCAGTGCCGCCGGCGCTTCGCACCCCCCTCCGGGCGCGCCGGCCCCGCGAGTCCATTCCCCTATCGTGCCGCCCGACAGGCGGCTTGGTCGATCGGGTGGGCGGATACCCTGGGGTCATGGGGGTGGCGCCCACACGGTTCGTGATCATCGGAGGTGGCCCGGGCGGCAACTCGGCCGCCACCACCGCCGCCCGCCTGGGCGCCGAGGTCACCCTCGTCGAGCGAGACGTCGTCGGGGGGGCCGCCCACCTGTGGGACTGCATCCCCTCGAAGGCGATGATCGCGACAGGAGGGGCAATCTCGTTCGCCCGCCGGTCGCCCGGCATGGGTCTCGCGCACCGGGAGGCGGAGCTCGACTTCGACGCCCTCAAGCGCCGCATCAACGACATCGAGGACCACCTCAACCAGACGGTGAGCAACCTGCTCGCCAGCCAGGGGGTGCGCATCGTCCGCGGCACCGGTCGCCTGACGGGGGCGCACGAGGTCACGGTCGACCACCCCGAGGGCACCGAGGAGCTCACCGCCGACGCCATCGTGCTGGCCACCGGCAGCCGCCCGAGGATCCCCGACTGGTGCCGTCCCGACGGTGACCGCGTGTTGAGCACCCGCCAGGCCTACCCGCCGCCGTCCCTGCCAGAGCGCCTCGTGGTCATCGGATCGGGCGTGACGGGCGTCGAGTTCGTGCACATGTTCAGGTCGTTCGGGAGCGCGGTGACGTTGATCGTGAGCCGCCAGCAGGTGCTCCCGGGCAAGGACGCCGAGGTCGCCGCCGCCCTGGAGGAGGACTTCCTCCGGCGGGACATCGAGCTGCTCAAGGGTGCCCGAGCGGTCCGCATCGACCGCGACGGCGACGCCGTGCTCGTGAAGTGCCACGACGGCCGGGTGGCCCGGGGGTCGCACGCCCTGCTGGCGATCGGCTCGATCCCGAACTCCGAGGGGCTCGGCCTGGAGGCGGCCGGGGTCGACGTCGACCGTGGCGGCTACGTGCCCGTCAACCGCCACCTCCAGACCAACGTGGCGAACATCTACGCCGCCGGCGACCTCTCGGGGAAGCTGCCCCTCTCGTCGGTGGCCGCCATGCAGGGCCGCAAGATCGCCGAGCACGCCCTGGGGCTGGGCGCCCGCCAGCACCGCCACATCGACTACGACAAGGCCGCCCAGGCCATCTTCACCGAGCCCGAGATCGCCGAGGTCGGCATCGCCGAGGCGGAGGCCTTCGCCACCGGGCGCAAGATCCGCGTCACCAAGGTGCCGTTCTCGGCCAGCGCCAAGGCGCTCATCAACGACGATCCCCGGGGGTTCGTGAAGGTCATCTCCGACCCGGCGACGGGCGTCGTGCTGGGCGGGTCGATCGTGGGTCGCCACGCCGCCGAGCTCATTGCCGTCGTGGCCATCGCGGTCAACGCCGGCCTGCGGGTGTCGGACCTCGTCGACAGCGTGCTGGTCCACCCCACCCTCGCCGAGGCCCTCGCCGAGGCGGCCGAGTAGCTGGCATCGTCTGCGGTACCTCACCCCGCGCCCGGCGACGGTCACGTCCCCTGCGCCGAGCATCGCCTTCTGCTGTTCGGCGTCGACTCTGCACCGGGCAGCCTCGGCGCTCCGATGATCATCTCGATGACGTCGTCGACGGGAAGACCACGGTCGGTGTGCAGCACGTCGAAGGCCTCCAAGCTGTCCGGGACCAGGCGGCGGCGTTCTGATCACGCCGGACCGTGCGCCGCCGCAACGAGCGGCCGCGGGGGAACTACTCGATCACGATCACCACGTCGCCGGCGCTGACGGTGTCGCCCGGCGAGACCCGCACCTCGGCGACCCTGCCCGCCCGGTCGGCGCTCACCAGGTTCTCCATCTTCATGGCCTCGAGCACGCAGACGGACTGACCCGCCTCGACGGTGTCGCCGGCGGCGACCAGGACCTCGACGATGGTGCCCTGCATGGGCACCCTCACCTCTCCGGGGGTCGCCGCCCCGCCCCGCGGGGGGCCGTGACGGCGCGCCCTCGCCGTGGGCGCCGCCGGCGCCCGAGGCGACGAGGTGACCGCGTCGGACGCCCACACGCGGACGTTGTATCGGCGGCCCTGGACCTCCACGTCCACCTCTCGGGGCACAGGCGCAGCAGCGCGCCCACCGGCGGACGCCGCCGCCGGCGAGCCCACGCCGGAGAGGTCGAGGCGCTCGTCGACCCAGGACGTGGAGTGGGCGCCAGACACGAAGTCGGGGTGCTCGAGGATGGCGAGGTGGGCGGCGACGTTCGTCGCCACCCCCTCGACGACCGTCTCGCGCAGGGCCCGCACGAGCCGGCGGCGCGCCTCCTCCCGGTCGTGCCCCCAGGCGAGGATCTTGGCCAGCAGGTTGTCGTAGTGCTGGCTCACGGTGTCGCCGGCGGCGTAGCCGGCGTCGACCCGCACGCCGGGGCCACCGGGATAGAAAACCCGCTCGATCGTCCCCGGTGAGGGGAGGAAGCGGCCCTCGGCCGGGTCCTCGGCGTTGAGCCGGCACTCGATGGCATGACCCCGGCGATCGATCGAGTCCTGGTCGAACGACAAGGGCTCGCCGGCGGCCACCCGCAGCTGCTCGGCCACCATGTCGATGCTGCACACCATCTCGGTCACCGCGTGCTCGACCTGCAGCCGGGTGTTCATCTCGAGGAAGTAGAAAGCGCCGTCCTCGTAGAGGAACTCCACCGTCCCCGCGCTCACGTACCCGCAGGCTCGCGAGACGGCCAGCGCCGCCTTCCCGAGTGCCTGGCGGATGTCGTCGGGGAGGCCGGGTGACGGGGTCTCCTCGACGAGCTTCTGGTGACGTCGCTGGCAGGAGCAGTCGCGCTCGCCCAGCCACACCGCGTTGCCGTGGGTGTCGGCGAACACCTGCACCTCGACGTGCCGTGGCCACGCCAGGTACCGCTCGAGGTACACCTCCGAGCGGCCGAAGTAGGCGTGGCTCTCCCGGTGGGCGGCCTCCAGGCACGCGGGAGCGTCGGCGGCGCCTTGCACGACCCGCATCCCCCGTCCTCCGCCGCCGTAGGCGGCCTTGATGGCGACGGGCCAGCCGAACTCCTCCCCGAAGGCCACCACCTCGGCGACGTCGCCCACCGGCGTCGACGTCCCCGGGACGACCGGCACCCCGGCGGCGGTGGCGGCCAGGCGCGAGGTGATCTTGTCGCCCATGACCTCCATGGCCTCGGGCGGCGGTCCCACGAAGACCACGCCGAGCTCCGTGACGGCCCGGGCGAAGTCGGCGTTCTCCGAGAAGAACCCGTAGCCCGGGTGGAGCGCCTCCGCGCCGCTGCGGCGGGCCACGTCGAGGATGGCCTCGGTGTTCAGGTAGCTCTCGGCCGCCGTGCGCCCGCCCAGGGCCCACGCCTCGTCGGCCGTGCGCACGTGGAGGGCGTGGCGGTCGAGGTCCGAGTAGACGGCGACCGTGGCGACCCCGAGGTCGCGGCACGTCCGGATGACCCTGACGGCAATCTCGCCGCGATTTGCCACCAGCACCTTGGCGAACACCGGCCCTATGGTGCAGGCATGAGCGAGGGTGGCGCCAGGAGACGGTCCGGCTCCACCCGGTTCGCTGACGTGCGGCGCCACCTATCGGTGAGTTCCACCAACGACGTCGCCGCCCGGCTGGCCCGCGCCGACGCGCCCGAGGGGGTGGTGGTCGTGGCCGACCACCAGACCGCCGGGCGGGCCAGATGGGGGCGCTCGTGGACGGCCCCGCCGGGCTCGTCGCTCCTCGTGTCCGTCGTGCTGCGACCCGGCCCGGACCCTGACGCGCTGGCCCTGGTCCCGCTCGCCACCGGGATGGCCGCCGTGGACGCGTGCCTCGACGTCGCCGGGTTCGCGCCCGGGCTCAAGTGGCCCAACGACCTCGTGGTCGACGGCGCCAAGCTGGGCGGGATCCTGGCCGAGCTGGTGCCCGCCCCGGACGGTGCGCCGCCGGCGGTGGTGGTGGGCGTCGGGGTGAACCTCCGCTGGCCTGCCGACGGGGCGGGCGAGCTCAACGGCCTCCGAGGCGACGGCGAAGGTGGTGCGGCCGTCGCCGCCGCAGAAGAGGTGGCCGGTCGACCGCTGGCGCGCGACGCCGTCCTCGACGCCTTCCTCGCCGCCCTGGAGCGGCGCTACGAGGCGCTGGAGGACCCGCGGAGCCTGGAGGCGTTCCTCGAGCAGTACCGCCGGCGGTGCGTGACTCTCGGGCAAGCGGTGCGGGTCGAGCTGCCGGGCGGTGAGTGGGTCGAGGGCCAGGCGGTCGACGTGGAGCCCGACGGCCGCCTGACGCTGCGAGAGGCGGACGGCACCGTCCGCCTGGTCGCCGCCGGTGACGTCATCCACCTGCGCCGGCGGAAAGAGGGGCGGGGCCCAGATGACCGCTGATCTACTTCGGTCGGGCCGCAGACCCGACC
>DASZJY010000187.1:0-9625 GCA_035947635.1 Acidimicrobiales bacterium
GCAGCGCTCCCCAGAGTGGCGGGCAGCCGGCGACCCAAGGCGGCGGTGGAGGGCAGCCGGCACCTGGCCTCCCGGCCGGGGGTGGCGTGGGTGGCGCCCCGGCTCCTCTGGTGGGCGGAGGCCCAGGTGCCAACCCGCTGACCGTCGCGGGAGGTGCGGTTCCGGTGATCGGCGGCGTCCCCGTTGCCGTGCCGCTGCGACCCGACGCCTTCACGGCCCGACAGGCAGTGCTCGATTTCGCGTCCGCCTTTGCTGCGGCGGTGTTCGCGGCGGTCACGTCCGTCCTCGACGCGGTGATGACACGGCTCGCGGCGATTCTGGGCCTGCTCAGGGGTGAGCTGCTCGAGGAGCTCGCTGCCACTGAACCCGGCGTTGAGGCGACGTCGGCGCCCGGAGCCCTCGATGCCCTCGTGGGGCCCATGGTTCCTCAGCCGGTGGGGCCCCGCCTCGTCCTACGACGTCCCTCGCTGTCCCGCCAACAGCTGGCTCCTGCTCGCCGCTCGCCCGTCGCCCCGCCGGCGAGAGGCGGCAACACACCGCGGACCGCGGTCCGGGGGCCGTGGCTCGGCACCTTCTCGGTGGCGTCCGATGAGCCCGTCCTCTCGGCGGACCTTGTCCGCGTCGAGCAGGCGGCGGCACAACCCGCAGGCGGCAGCCCGGCGGGTCTCCGGCCCCGAGTGACCCCCGCGCCGCCCGACGCGTTGTGGCTCCAGACGGCCCTCTTGGCGCTCGCCGTGCTCCTCCTGCTGGGAGCGGCCCGGCACCTGAAGAGCCGTCGTCATTCGCTGCGGGACTACTACGCCGGCTACCAGGCCCGTTGACCACCTGAGCGTCGGGGCTTCGGCCCGATCAGTACTTGCGCTCCATCGGCAGGTAGGGCCCCGACGCGACGGGCTTGTAGTCGAGGTGTAGCGCGCCGTCGGCGGTGCGGGTGGCGAAGGTGTGGCGCATCCAGTGGGCGTCGTCCCGAAGCGGGTGGTCGTCGCGAAAGTGGGCGCCGCGGCTCTCGGTGCGGGCGAGGGCGCTGGCGGCCAGGACCTCGGCCAGGTCCAGCAGGAAGCCCAGCTCGAGAGCCTCGGTGAGCTCGTAGTTGTAGCGCCGCCCGCCGTCTTGGACGGTGGTCCGGCGGTAGCGCTCGCGAAGACGTGCCAACGTCGCCATCGCCGACCGCAGGCTGTCGTCAGTGCGGAACACCGACGCCTTGTCGGTCATCTCGGCCTGCAGCTCGGCCCGGATGTCGGCGACGTTCTCGGCCGTGCCGTCGCCCGCCGATCCGGGTCGCAGGTCCTCGACCAGGGCACGGGCGTGGTCGGCGGCGCCGCCGGCCAGTAGCGGCTGCTCGGCGCCGGCGACGAAGGCGGCCATGGCCGCCCCGCCCCGCCGTCCGAACACCACGATGTCGAGCAGGGAGTTGGTGCCCAGACGGTTCGCACCGTGCACCGACACGCAGGCGCACTCCCCGGCGGCGTAGAGGCCGGGCGCCACCGTGCCGGCGGCGTCGAGGACCACCTCGGCGGACGTGTTGGTGGGTATGCCGCCCATGGCGTAGTGGGCCGTCGGTTGCACGGGGATGAGGTCGGTCTTGGGCTCGATGCCGAGGTAGGTGCGGACGAAGTCGGTGATGTCGGGGAGCTTGGCGTCGATCTGCTCTGGGGGCAGGTGGGTGAGGTCGAGGTGGACGAAGTCACCGCCCGTCCCGCACCCCCTGCCCTCGCGGATCTCGGTGAGCATCGCCCGGCTCACCATGTCGCGGGGGGCGAGGTCCTTCACCGTCGGCGCATAGCGCTCCATGAACGCCTCGCCGTCGCCGTTGCGCAGGATGCCGCCCTCGCCCCTTGCCGCCTCGGACAGCAGGATCCCGAGCTTGTAGATGCCGGTCGGGTGGAACTGGAAGAACTCCATGTCCTCGAGCGGCACTCCGCGGCGGAGGAGCAAGCCGGGCCCGTCCCCGGTGAGGGTGTGGGCGTTGGACGAGACCTTGAACACCTTCCCGAAGCCGCCGGACGCGAAGAGGGCGGCCTTGCACTCGAACACGTGGAGGTCGCCCGACGCCAGCTCATAAGCGATCACGCCCGCCAGCGGCGAGTCGGGGCCGGCTCGGCCGTCGTCGCCGGCGAAGGCCACGTCGAGCACGACGAACTCCGAGAAGAAGTGGACGTCGCGGGCGACGCACTGCTGGTACAGGGTCTGCAGGATCATGTGGCCCGTGCGGTCGGCGGCGTAACAGGCCCGCCGCACAGGGGCTTCCCCGTGGTTGCGGGTGTGGCCACCGAAGCGGCGCTGGTCGATGCGGCCCTCGGGCGTGCGGTTGAAGGGCAGGCCCAGGTGCTCGAGCTCGATGACGGCGTCGACCGCCTCGCGGCACATGATCTCGGCCGCCGGCTGGTCGACCAGGTAGTCGCCGCCCTTCACAGTGTCGAAGGCGTGCCACTCCCACGAGTCCTCCTCCACGTTGGCCAAGGCCGCGCACATGCCTCCCTGGGCGGCGCCGGTGTGGGAGCGGGTGGGATAGAGCTTGGTCAGCACCGCCGTGCGGCAGCGTCCGGCCACCTCGATGGCCGCCCGCAGACCGGCGCCACCGGCGCCGACGATCACCGCGTCGTAGGTGTGGTGGTGGACCTCCACGCCCTGATCCTGGCACCGGCGCGGCGCCCGAGCGGCACACACGGCACCGGAGGGGGCAGGGGCCAGATCTCGGTGAGTTCGGAATCCCGCCCGGGCTAGGCGGCCGTGAACTGGCCCTGCAGGAGGCTCTCGATCGTCACCCGGTCGCCGCGGGGCTGGAGTGTGATCCGGAACGGACCAGGGCCGAAGGTCACCGTGGCGGCCGGGCGCGTGCCCTCGGGGGTCTGCACCTGGAGGCGCCCGGCGATCGACAGCTTGCCGGGGCCCTCGAGCTCGACCCGGGCCGGGTCGCGGCGGACGACGACCCCGCGGGTGGTGAGCGTGGTCTGGGCGTCGGCGGTGAAGTCGACGCCGTCACGGGAGGCGGCGATGCCGGCGCTGCCGACGGCCACGGGGGCGTTGGCCCGGTAGCTGCCGGGGCGAAAGGCCCGAGCGGCGCCGTCGAGATTGAGGGCGAGCCCCCCGCGGGCGTCGACCTCCATCCGCAGGGGGCCCAGCTCCAGGCCGCCGGAACCCGTGATCGGTAGTGGTGTGCCGGTGGCCCACGAGATCGTCGACCGCTTCCCGGCCACCAGGGCGTTGGCGATGGTGGCGTTGCCGGCGCCCCGCTCGACGGCGGTGAGCGTGAAGGGGGCGTTGAACGGCTCCTTCAACAACGCGTCCTCGGCGACCAGACGGGTGACGTCGCCGGTGACGAACAGCTGGCCGGGGCCGGGAACGAAGGTCGTCTCCTCCACCGGAGGTGCGTCGCCGTCGCCCGCCTCCCCCGAGGAGTTGCCACAAGCGCCGACCGCCCCTGTGCCCAGCGCCACCAGGACCACCATGGCCAGACCGACGAGGCGTCGCACTGGGCCAAGAGTAGGTTGGCCGGCGTGTCCCGACCCGCCACCCTGGGCCAGCTCACAGAGTCGGGCTGGCAGTCCGTCTCGGTCAAGGAAGAGGTCCGCCGCAACACGGCCGCCCGCATCGCCGCCGGCCGGCCTGTCGTCGACGGCGTCCTGGGGTTCGACGACACCGTGCTCCCCCAGCTCGAGAACGCGTTGCTGGCTGGCCACGACATCGTGTTCCTCGGCGAGCGGGGCCAGGCCAAGACGCGGCTGATCCGCTCGCTGGCCGAGCTCCTCGACGAATGGGTTCCGGTCGTCGCCGGGTCGGAGATCAACGACGACCCGTACCACCCCGTCTCCCGCCATGCCCGCGACCTGGTCCGCGAGCACGGGGACGACACGCCCGTCGAGTGGGTGCAGCGTCACAGCCGGTTCGGGGAGAAGCTGGCCACCCCCGATACGTCCATCGCCGATCTCATCGGCGAGGTCGACCCCATCAAGGTGGCCGAGGGCCGCTACCTGGCCGACGAGCTGACGCTCCACTACGGGCTCGTTCCCAGGACGAACCGGGGCATCTTCGCCATCAACGAGCTCCCCGACCTGGCCGAGCGCATCCAGGTGGGGCTGCTGAACGTCCTCGAGGAGCGCGACATCCAGGTCCGCGGCTACAAGATCCGCCTTCCCCTCGACGTGCTCCTCGTGGCCTCAGCCAACCCGGAGGACTACACGAACCGAGGGCGCATCATCACGCCGCTCAAGGACCGCTTCGGGGCCCAGATCTGCACGCACTACCCGCTCGACATCGAGACCGAGCTGGCGGTCGTCGCCCAGGAGTCCTCCGTGCAGTCCACGCCGGGCGTGCGGGTCGACGTCCCCGAGCACATGAGCGCCATCGTCGCCTCCATCTCCCACGAGGCCCGCCGCAGCCCCCAGGTGAACCAGCGGTCAGGCGTATCCGTGCGGCTCTCGATCGCCAACTACGAGACCATGGTGGCCAACGCGACCCGCCGGGCGCTGCGCCTCGGCGAGAGCGAGGCCGTCCCCCGGGTGAGCGACCTCGAGGCCCTCACGTCCTCGACCGCCGGCAAGGTCGAGATCGAGGTCTTCGAGGAGGGTCGGGCCGACGCCACCCTCGAGCGGCTGGTCAAGTCGGCGGTGCTCGGGGTCTTCAAGGAACGCTGCCCTATCGAGCGCTACCGGGAGGTCGTCGCCGACTTCGACGAGGGCACGATCGTGCACACCGGCGACGACGTGCCCTCCGAGCAGTACGTGGAGGCGCTCGGTCGGCTGCCCGCGCTCCGGGAGGCGGTGCTGCCGCTGGCCGGGAGCGAGACGCCGGCGGCGGTGGCCAGCGCGGTGGAGCTGGTGCTCGAGGGGCTGCATCTCGCCCGGCGCCTGAACAAGGACTCGGTGGGGGCCCGGGCCACGTACCGCGGCCGCTGACGGGAGCGCGACGTGCCCCGGAGCTTCCGTTACTCCCGCTGGGACGGCACCCAGGCCGGCTTCGAGCTGGACGCCGACGAGATCCTCTCCCGGCTGACCGACGACGTCATCTACCACGGCGACCTCGACGCCGCCCTGCGCCGGTTGCTCCAGTCTGGGTGGCGCACCCCTGACGGCGAGGAGCTCGCCGGCCTGCGCGAGCTCCTCGAACGGCTGCGCCGCCGCCGCCGGGAGGAGCTTTCGCGCAACGACCTGGGCGGCGTCTTCGAGGAGATCGCCCGGGAGCTCCGCGAGATCGTCGCCGAGGAGCGATCGGCCGTCGACCGCATGGAGGGTGAGTCCCGCCGGTCGGGTGACCCGCGGCAGCGGGAGCTCGGCGAGGCGGCGGCCGCCGAGCGTCGCCTCCGTCTCAACCTGCTCCCATCCGACCTCGCCGGCCAGGTGCGGGAGCTCTCGTCCTACGACTTCGGCTCCCCCGAGGCGGGGCAGCGTTTCGAGGAGCTCACCGAGCGGTTGCGCCAGCAGCTCCTCCAGAGCCGGTTCAACCAGATGGCGGCGTCCATGTCCGACGTGAGCCCCGAGCACCTCCAACGGGTGAAGGACATGCTCGCCGCCCTCAACGCCATGCTCGAGCAACGGGCACGGGGAGCGGAGCCCGACTTCGAAGGCTTCATGGCCCGGTTCGGCGACATGTTCCCGGGCAACCCCCGGACGCTCGACGAGCTGCTCGAGCAGATGGCCGCCCAGATGGCGGCGTTCCAGTCCCTGCTCAACTCCATGACGCCCCAACAGCGGGCCGAGCTCGCCCGGTTGTCCGAGCAGCTGCTGGACGACGTGGACCTGCGATGGCAGGTCGACCAGCTCGGGCGCAGCCTCCAGGGCCTGTTCCCGGACATGGGTTGGGACGAGGGGTACCGGACGTCGGGGCAGGACCCGCTCGGCCTGCTCGACGCCGTCCAGCTGGTCGACCGCCTCGGCCAGATCGACCAGCTCGAGCGCCTCCTGGCCGGAGCCACCTCGCCGGCGGCGCTGGCCGAGGTCGACCCCGACGTGGCACGGGAGTTGCTCGGCGACGACGGCGCCCGCAGTCTGGAGCGGCTGGCCGAGCTGGCCCGGCGGCTCGAGGAGGCAGGGCTCATCGAGCGCAGGGAGGGGCGCACGGAGCTGACGCCGCGAGGGATGCGGCGCATCGGCCAGCATGCGCTGAGCGACGTCTTCGCCCGTCTCGCCCGCGACCGCATGGGGCGCCACGCCGTCGAGCGTGAGGGGCCCGGTCACGAGCGCAGCTACGACACCAAGCCGTACGAGTTCGGCGACCCCTTCAACCTCAACATCGAGCGGACGATCCGCAACGGCCTCAGGCGGTCGGGCGGGGGCCTGCCGGTGTCGCTCGAGCCCGGCGACTTCGAGGTGGAGCGTACCGAGGCCCTCACCCGGGCCAGCACCGTGCTCCTGCTCGACCTCTCGCTCTCCATGCCGATGCGGGACAACTTCCTCGCCGCCAAGAAGACCGCCGTCGCCCTGCACTCGCTCATCTCCAGCCGCTTCCCCACCGACTACCTGGGAATCGTGGGGTTCAGCGAGGTGGCGCGGGCCCTACGCCCCGAGCAGCTGCCCGAGGTCTCGTGGGACTTCGTCTTCGGCACCAACATTCAGCACGCGCTGCTCCTGGCCCGGCGCATGCTGGCGGGGCGGGCCGGGAGCCGCCAGGTGGTCATGATCACCGACGGCGAGCCCACCGCCCACCTGCTCCCCGACGGCGAGCCGCTGTTCCACTACCCGCCCACGCCCGAGACGATCGAGGCGACCCTGGCCGAGGTGGTGCGCTGCACCCGGGCCGGGATCCGCATCAACACCTTCATGCTTGACGCCACTCCCCACCTCCAAGCCTTCGTGGAGCGGGTGAGCCGCATCAACCGGGGCCGGGTGTTCTTCACGACGCCCGACACCCTTGGTGACTACGTGCTCGTCGACTTCATCGACCAGAAGCGCTCGGCGTCCCGCCGACGGGGGAGGAGCGCGTAGACGTCTCGTCCTCGCTCGCTGCGCTCCGCTCGGGCGAGCTCTGAGAACTTCTACGGCAGGTCGCCGCCCATCTCGGCGGCCATCTCCAGCTTGGGGCGCACCGAGATCAGGTACTCGATGGAGGCGACCAGCCCGAGGACGCCCACGCCGAGCACGGTGCCGAGCGACATCAGGAGGACCCACGTCGCCCGGTTCAGGCCCACCCGCGTCCACTGGATGACCGGACGCCGGAGGGCGTCGATGATGGCCGCGATGGGCAGCGAGACGAGGCCGAGGGCGACGGCGAGGAGGAGGATCGTCACCGGCTCCATCAGTCGCCCCCCACCGCCTCCATCAGTCGCCCGCCACCGGTTCCATCAGTCGTCCCGCCCCCCGAGTCGCTCGTCTTCCAACAGACGTCGGTACAGCTCGAGGGTGCGGTCGTCGAAGGCGACGAGCGTGACCGTCTCGACCTCGGTCGGAGCGGTCACCACCGCCGCCACGGCCACGGCGGCGGCCTCCTCGGCCGGGTAGCCGTAGATGCCGGTGGAGATGGCGGGGAAGGCGACGGTGCGGGCCCCCAGCTCGTCGGCCACCTCGAGGGACCGCCGGTAGCACGAGGCCAGCAGCTCGGCCTCGCCGGCCGAGCCGCCCCGCCACCGGGGCCCGACGGCGTGGATGACCCACCTGGCGGGGAGCCGGAAGCCCGGCGTCGCCTTGGCGTCGCCCGTGGGGCACCCGCCGAGAGGGCGGCACGCTTCGAGGAGCTCGGGGCCGGCGGCCCGGTGGATCGCCCCGTCGACACCCCCGCCACCGAGGAGCGACTGGTTGGCGGCGTTGACGACGGCGTCGACAGCAAGGGTGGTGATGTCCCCCTTGATCGCCTCCACGCGCACCGCCGCACAGTCTGGCCCGAAGTCGGACTTGCACGCCCGTACCTGCGCGGGCCATGATCACATCCTTGTAATTACATCGGTGGCAGAATACCGGCGCAGGGAGTGAGTCGGTGCTCCTCGCCTCGGTGGACGCATCGGTGCAGGGCCGGCGTGAGGAGGCAGACCCGATGGAGCGACGAGGCCACCGGTTCGACCTGGGTGACCGCACATGGCAGGTCCAGGCCAACTGCATGGGTGTCGACCCCGATCTCTTCTTCCCCGAGCGGGGGGCCTCCACGAGGGAGGCCAAGGCCGTGTGCCGGGGCTGCGTGGTGCGCGAGGAGTGCCTCGAGTACGCCCTCGTCAACGGCGAGAAGTTCGGCATCTGGGGCGGCCTGTCGGAGCGGGAGCGCCGCCGCATCCGCCGCCAGCGCGCCCTGGCCCAGCGCACCGCCGCCTCCGCCTGACCCACTCCGCCGGGGCCGCGGGTTCACCCACGACGGCCCACGGTCCCGGCGGGCCCCCTCACGCCGGGGGTGTGAGACGGCTCTCGATCGTGCGCGTCGGGTCGAGACCGAGCTCGGCCCAGCGCCGCCGGGGAACCGCGTCGAGCACGATGGCGGGCAACAGGCCGACGAGCTCGGCGCGCGCCACTGGCGCCCGGGCTGCCACCTCGTCGTAGGCCCGGTCGGGGCCGAAGGCCAGGGGATCGACCAGGTTCATCGACACCTGGGCCTGCCCGCCGACGTCGAGGCCCAGTGCCCGCACCGCCGGGCCCCGGACGGCGGCGGCGGCGGTGCGGGCGAGCGCAACGTCGGCCTCCCCTCCGAGCCACACGTTGTAGGCGACGAGCACGGCCCGGGCACCCACGCACACGGCTCCGGCAGTCGGGTGGGCCACGGGTGGCCCGGCGTCGGGCTCGATGCCGGCGAAGGCGCGCCGCCGCACGTCCGGTAGCGAGCGCTCGGGGCCGTACAGGAAGCAGGGAAGGTGCAGCTCCTCGGCGGCCCACGCCGCGAACCGGTCGCGCGCGGCCACCGCCTCCGCCGGGGTGGCGTCGCCGAGGGAAACGAAGGGGACGACGTCGACGGCGCCGAGACGGGGATGGGCGCCGACGTGCCCGCGCAGGTCGATGCGGTGGACGGCCTCGGCGGCCACGGCCCGCACCGCCCCTTCGAGGTCGTCGTCCCCCGCCATCGTCAGCACCGACCGGTGGTGATGGGGGTCGCTGTGGACGTCGAGCAGGCACCTCCCGGCCGCGCCGGCGATGGCGGCGATCGTCGACGTGCGCCGGCCCTCGCTCACGTTCACGACGCACTCGAGCAGGTCGTCACCCCCTCAGCCGGCCCGACCGGCGTCCCCTACGCTCCCACGGCGATGGCCGTCGACGTGGGGTGCCCGGCCCCCGAACCAAAGCTCGGAAATGGCCCCGGTGGGCGCTCCCGCCGCGCCGCAGCCGGTCCCCTGACGGGAACTGATCGGGAAAGTGGTCCCTGGAGAGCCATTTCGACGATCGGTTCGTCCCGGATGGCTCGGGCCGAAGCGCCGAGCGGGTCCGAGCCGGCGCGCTCGTCCGAACTGATCGGCCAAGTGGTCCCTGGGAGGCCATTTCGACGATCAGTTCGCGTCAGAGGTCTCGGGAGCCGCCGGTGCGGATAGGACTGGCCCTTCCCCAGTTCGACTTCTCGGTCCCGGACGAGCGACCCCTGCGCTGGTCGACAGTCGTCGACTGCGCTCGGCGGGCGGAGGGGGTCGGGTTCGAGTCCCTGTGGCTCGCCGACCACCTGTTCTGCGACATCACCCGCTGGGGTGGGCCGCCGGGCCGCTACAACGCCTACGACCCCCTCGTCG
>DASZJY010000188.1:0-3284 GCA_035947635.1 Acidimicrobiales bacterium
CGCGAGCACCTCCAGGCGCTCGGCCCCCCGGTCGAGGTCGGCCAGCTCGGCACGGAGGCGGTCGACGGCCCCCGCCGAACGGTCGCGCTCGGCCCGCACCGACCGGGCTTCGGCCACCAGCAGCTCGTGCTCCTGGCGGAGGACGTCGAGCTCGTCGGCCCGCGTCGTCGCCGTTTCCAACCGCTTCTGGGCGGCGGCGACCTCGGTCTCGTGGCCGGCGGCGGCCTGCTCCGAGGAGACGACGGCCTGCTCGGCCTCCTCGAGCTGGCGGCGAAGCTGGTCGAGGTCGGGGAGCACGGCCCGGAGCCGCTCGTGCTGGGCCTCGGCCGCTCGGGCGTCGCGGCGCACGTTGTCGCGGGCGGTGTCGAGGGGAGTGATCCCCAGCAGTTGCAGCACCAGGCGCTTGCGCTCGTGGGGAGGCTGGGTGCTGAAGGCAGCGAGCTGCTTCTGCTCGGTGAACACCGACGCCCGGAAGGCGGCGTCATCCATGCCCAGCACCGAGTGCACGTAGCGGGTGGTGTCACGCGCCCCCTCGGCCACCTGGTACCCGTCGGCGTGGGCCGACGCCCGCACGGTGGCGTTGACACCGGTGACCACCCGGCGCACCAGGTACTGGTGGCCCTCGTGCTCGAACTCGACCTCGGCCACCGCGTCGGCGTTGATCCCCGAGGTGCGCAGCTCCTCGTTGGCGGTACGCGAGCGGCCGTAGAGGGCGAAGCGGATGCCCTCGACGAGGGTGGACTTGCCGCCGCCGTTGGGCCCGTAGATGCCGACGAGCCCCGGAGGGAGCTCGATGTCGACGGGCTCCTCGTAGACCCGGTAGTTGCGCAGGTACAGCCGGGTCAGGCGCATCAGTCGACCGCCTCCTCCACCGCTCGGACCAGGTACTCGGTTCCGAGGTCGCGCAGGCGCACCCGGTCGAACCCGGTGAGGTCGGCCTGGTCGTCGACGTAGCGGGCCCACCGGGCCGGCATGGCGTCGAGCTCGGGCAGCTGCACCTCGCTCGTGGTGCCGGCGAAGGAGGGCTCGATCTTGAGGAGCAGGGCGTTGGCCGCCACCGCCCGGATGGCCTCGTGGTCGAGGAGGCGGTAGGCCTCGGGGTCGACGCCCTCGAGGAAAAGCCGCGCCACTGCCCCGTCGGGCACCGACGAGGCCCGCTCGAGCACCAGCGCCCCGACTTCGGCGGGCGAGAGCCCCAGGGCGTGGACGGGCTCGAGGGTGACCAGCGGGCGCTGGCCCCCGAGGGGCACGTGGGCGAGCTCGCCCGTGTCCGTGTCGAGCAGGACGACGCCCTTGGGAGCGTCGGGGTCGTCGGCGAAGGAGAACGTGTCGGTGGACCCGGCGTACCAGATGCCGGGCGCCACCCGGGTGTGGAAGTGGTAGTGCCCGAGCAGGACGAGGTCGGACCGCAGGAGGCCGGCGTCGACCTCGATCTCGTTGATGTCGGCGTGGCGCGGCTCGACCTGGGGGATGCGCGGATGGGTGAGGAGCAGGTTGGTGCGGTCGAGGCTGCGGTTGCGGTCGGCCTCGGCCAGGGCCTCGAGGGTGGCGTCGACGGTGAGCGTCTGGGGCACGGCGTGCACGACGAGGCCCGAGAGCTCGAAGCGCTCGTAGGTCATGCGGTGAGCGAAGTGGAACCCGGAGAAGGTGTCGGCCAGAGCCGAGTAGGGGCTGCCGGTGCCGGGGAGGCGCGGCGTGTCATGGTTGCCGGTGATCACGACGGCCGGGATGCCGTGGTCGCGGATGCGGGTGAGGGCTTGCTGGGCCACGCGGAACGACCGGTAGGTGGGCCTCGGGTGGTCGAAGATGTCGCCCAGCCACACGACCAGGTCGGGCTCCTGAGCCAGGGCCAGGTCGACCGCTCGACGGAAGGATTCCTCGAAGTCGAGCTCGCGCTGGTTGACGCCGTTGGCGGCGGTGACCGGGTAGTACGACCGCCCGAGATGGGCGTCCCCGAGGGCGGCGATCCTCATCAGTCGACGAGCGCCGCGATGTTGGGCGGCGCGGTGGCAAGGGGCTCGGGAGGAGGCGGGCAGGCGCGGACGACGTCGGCGTAGAGGTCGACCTTGGCAGGGACCGCGAAGGGTGCCTCGAGGTTGGCGAGGAGGCACTCGCCCGGCATGAGCGTCTGGATCTCGGGACCGAGGGCGCTGATGTCCTGCTTGGACGACGAGCGCAGGATCGTGCGGTCTTTGTCGTCGGCCAGGCCGAGGATGAAGAAGGTGTTGAACTGGCTCAGCAGCTCGTCGTCGAGCAGCTTGGGCTGCTGGGTGACGGCGCACAGCCCGACCTTGAACTTGCGGCCCTCTCGGGCGACACGGGGGAACACGTTCGACTCGCGGTCCTTGGAGCCGCCGAGTACCCGTTGAGCCTCCTCGAGCACGACGGCAACGACCGGCAGGCGCTCGTGGGCCTGGGGGTCATCGAGGTAGGCGGTGGACCACTCGTCGAGCAGGCGCCGGGTGAGGAACGACGCCACCAGCACTTCTTCGGTGGAGCCCAACCCGCTGACGTCGACAAGCACGACCTTGCCCTCACGCAGGTCGCGCAGCACCGCTCCTCCCACCGACACATGGCTGTCGGCCGCCACGCACGGCAGATCCACGATGCGGCGGGCCCGGCGGTGCACGACCTGCAGCGTGTTGAGGGCCACCCGCCCGGCCACCTCGACCTCGCGGAAGCCGGGGAGGTCGTCGACCCGGGCGAACTGCAGCAGCCACCCGAGCCCCTCGGTGGACGCCGCCCCCGAGTAGTGGCGCTCGAGCTCGAAGAGCGCCTCCTCCTGGGGTCGGGTCCACTCGTAGGCGGTTCGCAGGTCGTCGACGGTGAGCTCGGAGAGGCCCACCCGCAGGCTCGACGTGCCCGGCAGCGACCGGGCAGCGTAGGTGCGCAGGCGCTCCGGCGCCCATGGGTGGCGCGCCAGCTGGGCCCGGTACTCGCCGTGGGGGTCGACGAGGAGGAGCCCGTAGCGGCCCTGGGCTCGAAGGACGCCGGCGGCGAGGACCATCATCAGGTTGGACTTGCCCATGCCGGTGGTGGCGAAGACGCCGACATGGCTGGCCAGGCTGCGGCCGGGGATGCCGACCTCCACGTCGACCACCGTCTCGCCGCTGCGGAGCCGCCCCACCGGGAGGTCGCCCATGCGCGAGCGGAGGAAGGCGAAGTCGGCCGGCTCGGGCGCCACCACCCGGGAGAACTGCGTAGGGAGGCTCTTGGGCTTGCGGAACTCGATGGTGCCGTCTGCCCCGGTGGCCAGGTAGCCCAGGCAGCGGCAGGTCGCCACG
>DASZJY010000189.1:0-4499 GCA_035947635.1 Acidimicrobiales bacterium
GGCCGGGACCACTTCCACGATCAGTTCCGCTCAGCGGTCGCTGGAGAGCCACTTCCACGATCAGTTCCGCGAAGTGGTCGCTGGAGAGCCACTTGCACGAACAGTTCTGGAAACGGGGCCCTTGGCGAGCCCCTTCCGCGAACAGTTCGCGGGAGGCGCTTCGGGTCAGTGCGTCGTGTCCGGACAGGGTGGGTCGATGCGGGTCGTCGCCGTGCGGTCCGCGTCCAGCCAGACCAGCGTGGCCCGGGCGACCGCACCGTGGTAGTTGGCGATGTTGTGAGGCCCCTCGTTCACGAACGTCTCGCCCGGCCCGTAGATGCGCGGGGCGCAGGTCGCGTCGTACACCGTGAAGGAGCCCTCGGTCACGGTCACGCTGTGGGGCCCCGAATGGACGTGCCACCCGCTCTCCTGGCCCGGGTAGTACACGACCGGAACCGCGTCGCTCGGCCCCGCGGCCATGGCCAGGCCCGCCGATAGAAAGAGCGCACCTCCGAGCATCACCGCAACGACCGCGCCGCGTAACCACCCTCCGACGATCCTCATCTCGTCCCGCCCTTTCGTTCGCCGTTGTGACCCAGTGTCGCGTCGGGATATCGCCGGTCAACAGGCTTGCTCGTCGATGAACCAGCGGTCGCCGAGCTTGAGGTAGCTGTCGGTCGACGCCTCGGTGGCGAGGCCGTACTCCCGGAGGACGAGCTGGTACTGCACCGAGGCGCGGAACCCGGTGACCTTGAGGTCGACGAGGTTGGCGGAGAGCGTCGACCCCTCGGCCCGGTCGCGCAGGGGCCCGTAGATCTGTTCGGCGAAGAGGGCGAACAGCTCGGGCGAGCAGCGGGCCCGCTCGGTGGGGACGAAGAGCTGGAAGTACTGCTCCCAGTCGCCCTCGGCGATGAGCCGGGCCTGCGCCTCGAGCACGTCGTTGATCTCGGAGCGAGCCTCGGGCCCGGCGCTGTGGAACGAGGGGCCGGCCCGTAGCCTTTGGGGCTCCTCGCCCCGGGACCCGCAGGCGGCCAGCGCGGCGATCGTGGCCGCCGCCACCACTGCCCTGACGGCGGCGCCGGCGCTCATTCGGCCACCGGCGCGGCGACCTGCGCCGTCGTCCGGGCGTACTGGGTGAGGTAGAGCTCCCGGTAGAGCCCTCCGGCGGCGAGCAGCTGGTCGTGGGTCCCCTGCTCGACGATGCGCCCGCCGTCGAGCACGAGGATGCGGTCGGCCGCCTGGATGGTCGAGAGGCGATGGGCGATGACGAGTGAGGTCCGTCCGGCGAGGGCCTCGGCCAGCGCCTGCTGCACCAGCAGCTCGGTCTCGGAGTCGAGGTGGGCGGTGGCCTCGTCGAGGATGACGATGGCCGGGCTCTTGAGCAGCACGCGGGCAAGGGCCAGCCGCTGCTTCTCCCCTCCCGACAGCCGGTAGCCCCGCTCGCCGACGAGGGTGTCGTAGCCGTCGGGCAGCCCCGCGATCAGGTCATGGATGCGGGCCGCCCGGCACGCCTCGACCAGCTCGGCGTCGGTCGCTTCGGGGCGGGCGTAGCGCAGGTTGGCGGCGATGGTGTCGTGGAACAGGTGGGGGTCCTGGGTGACCATGCCGATGGCGGCATGGAGGCTCTCCTCGGTGAGCTCGCGGACGTCGTGGCCGTCGACGCGGACGGCGCCCGAGGTCACGTCGTACAGACGGGGCACGAGGTTGCAGAGCGTTGTCTTCCCCGCCCCCGTTGGTCCCACCAGGGCGATCATCTGACCTGGTTCGGCCCGCAAAGAGACGCCCTTGAGGATCATGGCCGACGGCTCGTCCGAGAGCCCGGCGGCGGCAGCCTCGCCCTCGAGCGACGCCAGCGACACCGTGGCCGGGGCCGGGTAGCGGAACCACACGTCGTCGAGCTCGACGGCGCCCTGCGGGTCGACGAGCTCGTGGGCACCGGTGGCGTCGCGGATGGGGCGGGGGGCGTCGAGCACCTCGAACACCCGCTCGAAGGAGACGAGGGCGGTCATCACGTCCACCTGGGCGTTGGTGAGCAGGGTGAGCGGCGAATACACCCGGGCGACGTAGACGGCGAGGGCGGTCAGCGTTCCCAGGCTGATGGCTCCCGAGATCACCAACCGGGTGCCCAGCCAGTAGACGGCGACCGTGCCGACGGCGGCGAGGAGGCCCAGAGCGGCGAAGAAGACCCGCCCCAGGAAGGCGGTGCGCACGCCGATGTCTCGGACCTTGCCGGCCTTGTCGGCGAACTCGGCCGCCTCCCTCCGGGGATGGCCGAAGAGCTTCACCAGCAGGGCACCGGAGACGTTGAAGCGCTCCGTCATTGTGGCGTTCATGTCGGCCGACAGCTCGAACGACCGCTTGGTGAGCCGCTGCATCCGCCGCCCGACGCGCTTGGCGGGGATCATGAACGCCGGCACCACCGCCAGCGCCAGCAGGGTCAGCCGCCACTCGAGGCTGATCATCACGGCCAAGGTGACGACGACGGTGAACGCGTTCTGCACCACGCTCCCGAGCGTGCCGGTGAATGCCTGCTGGGCTCCGATGACGTCGTTGTTCATCCGGCTGATCAGAGCGCCTGTCTGGGTGCGGGTGAAGAAGGCGAGCGGCATGCGCTGGACGTGGTCGTAGAGGGCCGACCGCAGGTCGAAGATGAGGCTCTCGCCGATGTGGGCGGCCCACCAGCGCTGGGCCACGTTGAGCCCCGCTTCGACGAAGGCGAGGGCCAGGGCGAGGAGCGCCAGGCGGTCGAGCCCTTCCAGCCGCCCCGGGACGGCGTGGTGGTCGATGATGCTGCGGAAGACCAGCGGAGGCAGGATCGCCACTACGGCGGCGGCGAGGATCGTGGCGACGAACACCACCAGCCTCCAGCGATAACGGCGGGCAAAGGCCCAGATCCGGCGCACGGTCGCCCGGTCGAACGAGGCGCCGTTCGTCAGGTCGGGGTCGCGCCACAGTGCCCCGTGCCAGCCGTGCCCGATGCCCGATCTCACCTCGGTACGAGGGTACCGTTGGCCGTGGCAACGCTCCGGTCGTCGGCCGAAGGTCGGCGCCCGTGACGGCGGCCGCGCTCCTCGCCGACATCCCCAGCCCGTCGCGGGGCGAGATCGACATCGGCCCGGTCCCGCTGCGGGCCTACGCCGTGTGCATCTTGCTGGGCGTCTTCGCCGCCATCTACGTCACCCGCCGCCGGTGGGCCGCCCGGGGCGGCGATCCCAAGCAGATCGCCGACCTGGCCGTGTGGGCCGTCCCCGCCGGGTTGGTCGGCGCCCGCCTCTACCACGTCATCACCGACTACCAGCTGTACACCGACGACCCCCTCGGCGCTCTCCGCATCTGGGACGGAGGGCTGGGCATCTGGGGAGGCGTGGCCGCCGGTGCCGTCGTCGGGATCTGGGTCGCCCGACGATGGGGGATGGACACGCCGGCCCTGCTCGACGCCGCCGCCCCCGCCCTCCCCCTCGCCCAGGCCATCGGCCGTTGGGGCAACTGGTTCAACCAGGAGCTGTTCGGACGACCCACCTCGCTGCCGTGGGGCCTGCGGATCGACCCCGAGAACCGTCCCCGGCAGTTCGCCGACGAGGCGACGTTCCATCCCACGTTCCTCTACGAGTGCCTCTGGAACCTGGTCGTCGTGGCCATCGTCCTTGCCGTCGAGCGCCGGGCCAAGCTCCGCCCCGGTCGTCTGTTCGCGGTGTACGTGGCCGCCTACACGTTCGGCCGCTTCTGGATCGAGCTGCTGCGGGTCGACCCCGCCAAGCGCCTGCTGGGTCTGCGGATCAACGACTGGGTGAGCGTCGTGGTGTTCGTGGGGGCGATGGCGGTTCTCGTAACCGGTCGGCGCCGACGGGCGGGCGAGCCCGCCGCCCGGGCGCCGGAGCCTGCTCCGGCGCTGGTCGGTGCGGGCGAACGGGCGTCAGCGGGCGGCGGCGCCGACGCCGACCGCCACCATGTTGAAGAAGGAGTGGGCGAACATCGACGAGCCGACCCGGCGGAGGCGGACGGTGATGCCGAAGACCACTCCGGCGGCGGTGATGGCGGTGATCGCGCTGACGTTGGCCAGCCCGAGGATCGGGTTGAAGTGGGCGAGACCGAAGAGCACGGACGACACCGCGACAGCCCCGACCGTCCCCAGCCGGTCGAGGAAGGCACCCTGCAGAACCCCGCGGAAGTAGAGCTCCTCCACGATCGGCGCCCCGACGACGGCGAGCAGCGCCACGACCACGAAGCTGGCCAGGTCGGTGTTGAACTCCCGGAACACCTCGTCGTTGCCCCCGACCAGGCGAGGGAAGGGGAGGAAGGGCAGGACCGCGATCGCCACCGCGATCCGACCGGCGAGGGACATGAGCAGGCCCCAACCCACGTCGGCCCAGGCGACCTCGAGCCCGAAGTCGCGAGCCACCCGCCCGGTGCCGAACCGTCGGCTCACCACCCGGCAGGCCCCCAGCAGCCCGGCCCACAGCCCGGCCTGGCTGACCACCAGCCGCACGACCCGTGGGGCGCCTACAAGCGCCCCCAACAGG
>DASZJY010000190.1:0-3982 GCA_035947635.1 Acidimicrobiales bacterium
GGAGCCGGGGGTCGACCAACCAGTAGCGCGTGGGCATGGGTGTGCCGTCGCGCAGGAGGGGCGCATTGCGGATCACCACCGGGCGGTCGGTGGCGTCGCGGACGGCGACCTCGAAATCGCCCTCGGGCGGACGGCCCAGCAGGGCCGCCACCGCCGTCTCGTCGTCGGGTGCAGGGTGAGCGGGCTGGGAACGGTGGGCGGCGGCCCTCATCGTCTCGAGCGCTCGAGTCCACCCATCACCCGCCGAGCGTAGCGAGGGCCGTCACCGTGCTTGTCGTGCTTGAAGAAGGCGTAGACGTCGCGCCCCGCCCTGGCGATCCCCCGCAGGCGGGCGGACCAGGCGTCGAGCTCCTCCCGGTCGTAGCGGCTGCGGCGCAATCTCAGGTACGTGAACGGGCCCACGTCCAGGTCGGGAGCCCTCCGTCCGTCGGTGTCGACCAGCACCAGGGTCGCGTCGTGCGCCTCCAGCCGGGACAACACCTCGTCGTTGACCCACGCCGGTCCCAGCTCGAACGCCCAGCGGGCCCCCGGGTCGTCCTTCGGGAGGGCGGCCAGCAGACGATCGAGACGTTCGAGGTCGGGATGGCGGTGGGGGAGCGAGAAGAGCACCGGCCCGAGGTGGTCGCCCAAGGCGGCGACGGTGGCGACGAAGTCGGCTACCCGGTCCTCGACGCCCTCGAGGTCCCGCCGGTGAGTGATACCCAGGTGGGCCTTGGGGGCGAACTGGAAGCCGTCCGGCACCTGCGAGCACCAGCGCTCGAGGGCCGACTCGGTCGGCAGGCGCCGGTAGGTGCCGTGTGCCTCGACCGTGGGGAACTGCGCTGCGTAAAAGGGGAGCATGCGCGAGGTGGACGTCCCCAACGGGTAGAAGCTGCCGGTCCACTCGGGGTAGGACCAGCCGCTGGTCCCCACCCTCGCCTCACCCACGGCGGCGCAGCCTACGCTCGGTAGGTGCACGCGTCACCGTCCCCTTCGGCGGCCCGAGAGCGGCTGGCCTTCATTCTCGAGGTGCTCGGGCGGGAGGGCCATCGGGTCACCGTCGGGCGGCGGGCGGTCGTAGAGGCGCTGCTGTCAGCCGAAGGCCACCTGTCGGCCGACGACCTGGTCGCCAACCTGCAGAAGGTGCACCCCGGCCTGCACCGGGCGACGGTGTACCGCAGCCTGGAGGCGCTGGAGGCGGCCGGGCTCGTGGAGCACGTCCACCTGGGCCACGGCCGGTCCGTCTACCACCTGGCCGACGACCTCCATCAGCATCTCGTGTGCGAGGTGTGCGGCTCGGTGGAGGAGGCGCCCGCCGACCTCCTTGCCGCCGTGGCCCGCCGACTCCGCCGGGAGCGGGGGTTTGTCATGCGTCCCTACCACTTCGCCGTGCTCGGCCGGTGCCGCACCTGCGTGGCCGAGGGCGACTCCGACGTCCGCCACGGCGGCAGCGGACGCGATCGCCCCCGTTCGGGCGGCGCCCCGAGCACCGTCGTCAAGTCCTGAGGGCGGCCGCCCGGTGCAGTCCCCGCCCGCCGGTGTGGGCGAGAACGGCGCTGAAGAGGAGGGCGCCAACCAGCACGATGGCCGCTCCCGACGAGATGTCGAGGTGGTAGCTCGCCACCATGCCGACGAAGCCGCACACCGCGCCGATGGCGACCGAGAGCCACAGCATGCGGACGAAGCTGTTGGTCAGCATGCGGGCGACCACCGGCGGGATGACGAGGGTGGCGGCGATGAGCACGACGCCCATCACCTTCATGGTGGCGAGGATCGAGACGGCCAGGACGGCCATGAGCAGGGCGTCGACCCGGGCCGTGCGCACCCCCGACACCTCGGCCACCTCGGGGTCGAAGGTCGTGAACAGAAGCGGCCGGTAGCCCCAGAAGACGACGGCGGCGGACAGCGCGCTGACGGCGGCCACGACCCAGACGTCGGTCACCGAGACCCCGAGGATGCTGCCGAAGAGGGCGGCGTCGATGCTCTTCTCGGCTTCCCCGAACCGGTTCACGAGGGCGAGCCCGAGGGCGAACGACGCGGTGGTGACCACGCCGATGGCGGCGTCGGCGCCGATCACCCGGCGGCGGGTGATGCGCCCGATCAGGAGCGCCGACGCCATGCCCCACAGGCCGGCGCCCACGTAGAAGTTGAAGGAGATGACGGCACTGGCCGCCGCCCCACCGAAGATGGCGTGGGAGAGCCCGTGGCCGATGTAGCTCATGCCCCGGAGGGTGACGTACACGCCCACCAGCCCGCAGAGGGCGCCGGCCAGGGTGGCCACCACGAGCCCGTGGCGGAAGAAGCCGAACTGGAACGGCTCGAGGAGCGAGCTCACGCCCTCTCCTCCCTCCGGAGGGGAACGACGTCGGCTTCCGCCCCGTAGCGGTCGACGACGACGGGCATGCCGCCGTGCTCGAGGATCTCCATCGGGGCGCCGTAGGTGCGCTCGAGGACGTGGGGCGTCAGCACCTGGCGGGGACTCCCCGCCCCGATCACCTCGGTGTTCAGGCACACCAGGTGGGGGAGGTGAGCGGCGATGCCGTTCAGGTCGTGAGTTGTGAGGACCACGGCCAGGCCGTCGGCGTTGAGGTCACCCAAGAGGTGGAGAACGTCGTGGCGGGTGCGTACGTCGACCCCCGCCGTCGGCTCGTCGAGGAGCACCACCTGCGGCCGGCTCGCGAGGGCGCGCGCGAGGAAGACCCGTTGCTGCTGGCCACCCGAGAGCTCCCGGATGTGGCGGTTGCCCAGACCCGCGAGGCCCAGCCGCTCCAGCACCTCGTCGACGGCGCGCCGCTCGGCCTGGCTCGCCCACGGCAAGCGGCGCCCGGTGGTCCGGGCCATGAGCACGGTCTCGGCCACCGTCACGGGGAAGTTCCAGTTGACCGTCTCGACCTGGGGCACGTAACCGGTGCGCAGCCCCGGAGCCCGCCAGACCGTCCCCGCCACTGGCCTCACCGCTCCGAGGATGCAGCGCAGGAGGGTGGTCTTCCCCGAGCCCGACGGCCCCACCACGCCGATGAAGGCGCCCGCCTCCACCTCGAGAGACGCGTTCACCACCACCGGCGCCCCGCCGTAGCCACAGGTGATCCGCTCGAGGCGGACGAGCGTGTCCCGCTCGCCGTGCTCGGTCACTGTGTCCCCTCGGTGACCTGCGCTCGGCTCGCCACGAGGGATCGCCGGCAGAGGCCTGCGCTGGCGCTCCGGCTGGGCCGGTCCCGCTCGCCGTGCTCGGTCACTGTGGGTACCTCGCCCGGTCGGGGACCGGGTCGCTGGCGTCGAGGGCGCGGAGAGCCGATGCGTCGCCCCCAAGGGCCTCGACCATCGTCACGAAGTCGAACCGCATGAGGCCGAGCCACGAGTGCTCGGGATCGCCGGGCTTGCCGGGCAGGTCGTCGTCCCGCAAGACGTCGACGTAGCGCACCCCGGTCTCCCGACCTATCTGAGCGAGCACGGGGCTCGGGAAGACCTCGGAGCCGAAGATGGCGGGGACCCGTTCGCGGCGGACCTGGTCGATCAGCGCGGCCACCTCTTTCGGCGTGGGCTCCTCGAAGTTGGATGGCTGGACCGCCCCGATGACGGTCCACCCGTAGTGGCGGGCGAAGTAGGCGTAGGCGTCGTGGTAGGTGAGGAGCTTGCGGCGTTCGGGCGGGAGGGTGGCGGTGGCCGTTGTCATGGCCCGGTCGAGATCGTCGACGCGCGCCGCAAAGCGCTCGAAGTTGGCCTCGTAGACGCCCGCGTTGTCCGGGTCGCGCCGCTTGAGGGTGTCGGCGGCCACGTGGGCGAACTGCCTGGCCATGGGCGGGTTGGTCCAGAGGTGGGGGTTGGGCCGGCCAGCCTCCGCGGGGAACGAGAAGTCGTAGACGTACTCGGCCGGCGTCACCGTGCGATCACCCAGCTCCACGATCTCCGAGCCCTCTTTGGCCAGCTCGCGGGCCAGGCCCACGGTGGGCTCCTCGAGCCTCAACCCGTTGACGAAGACGACGTCGGCCTGCGACAGGGTCTT
>DASZJY010000191.1:0-2600 GCA_035947635.1 Acidimicrobiales bacterium
GGCTCGCCCTCCAGGTCACCGTCGACCCCGACGGGCCCGCCCTCGAGGCCATGGCCGGCCAGTTCGCGTCCCTCCTGCTGGCGGCGCGCCAGCATTGACCGACCACCGGCCGCGGTTGGCCGGTCAGGCGGCGGCCGGAACCTCCGCGGCCGCCGGCTCGAGGGCCAGGTCGAGCACCTGGCGGACGTCTTCCACCAGGTGGAAGGTGACGGTCTCCCGCACCGCCTCGGGCACGTCGTCGAGGTCGGCCCCGTTGCGGGCGGGCAGGACGACCTCTCGGAGCCCGGCCCGGTGGGCGGCCAGCACCTTCTGCTTCACGCCGCCGATGGGAAGCACCCGTCCCTGGAGGGTCACCTCGCCCGTCATGCCGACGGTCGACCGCACCGGGCGGTCCGACAGCAGGCTGGCGAGGGCGCACACCATGGTCACGCCTGCCGACGGCCCGTCCTTGGGAACCGCCCCAGCCGGCACGTGGACGTGGAACCGCGAGCCCCGGACCACGTGCTCGTCCACGCCCAGGTCGGCCGCGTGCGAGCGCACGTAGGAGAGAGCGATCTCGGCCGACTCCTTCATGACGTCACCCAGCTGGCCGGTGAGGGTGAGCGAGCCGTGCCCGCCCTCGCCGGCCGGTGCGGGCGGCAGGGCGGTGGCCTCGATGAAGAGCACGTCGCCGCCCACGCCGGTGACGGCCAGGCCGGTGGCCACGCCGGGCACCGAGGTCCGGTCGGCCGCCTCGAAGAAGAACCTGGGGCGGCCCAGGTAGGAGCGGACGTCGTCCGCCTCGACGGTGACGGGCGCGGTCGCCTCCCCGGCGGCCAGGCGGGTCGCCACCTTGCGCAGGACCTTGCCCAGCTCCCGTTCCAGGTTCCGGACGCCCGCCTCGCGGGTGTAGTCGGCGACGATCACACGCAGGGCGGCCTCGGTGACGGTCGCCTCGTCGGCTCCCAGCCCGTTCCGATCGAGTTGGCGCGCCAGGAGGTGGTCGGTGGCGATCGCCACCTTCTCGTCCTCCGTGTAGCCGTCGAGAGGGATGAGCTCCATGCGGTCGAGCAGCGGCCCCGGGATGGTGTCGGCGACGTTGGCGGTGGCGATGAAGAGCACGTCCGACAGGTCGAGGTCGACCTCCAGGTAGTGGTCTCGGAACGTGTGGTTCTGGGCCGGGTCGAGCACCTCGAGGAGGGCCGACGAGGGGTCGCCGCGCCAGTCGGCGCCGAGCTTGTCGACCTCGTCGAGCATGAAGACGGGGTTCATGGTGCCGGCCTCCCGCAGGGCCCGGACGATGCGGCCGGGCTGGGCGCCGACGTAGGTGCGGCGGTGGCCGCGGATCTCCGCCTCGTCGCGCACGCCGCCCAGCGACACTCGGGCGAACGACCGCCCGAGGGCGCGAGCCACCGACTCGCCCAGCGAGGTCTTGCCCACGCCCGGAGGGCCGACCAGGGCGACGATGGCGCCCGAGCCGCGGCCGCCGGTGGGCGCCAGGCCGCGGTCGGCCCGGAGCTTGCGGACGGCGAGGTACTCGATGATGCGGTCCTTGACGTCGTCGAGGCCGTTGTGGTCGGCGTCGAGGATGGCCCGCGCGTCGGCCACGTCGAGGTGGTCGTCGGAGCGCTTGCCCCACGGGACCTCGAAGACGGTGTCGAGCCACGTCCGGATCCAGCCGTGCTCGGGGCTCTGCTCGTTGGTGCGCTCGAGGCGGTCGATCTCCCGCTCGACGGCGGCGCGGGCAGCCTCGGGCAGGTCTCCCTCGTCGACCTTTCGGCGGTACTCCTCCACGACGCCCTCGCCGTCGGCCCCTTCGCCGAGCTCCTTGCGGATGGCGGCCAGCTGCTGGCGCAGGAGGAACTCGCGCTGGGTCTTCTCCATGCCCTCGGAGACGTCCTGGCGGATCCGCTCTTTCAGCGAGAGGTCGGCCAGCACGTCGCGGGCCCACGCCAGCACCCGCTCGAGGCGCTGCTCGACGTCGAGGGTCTCCAGAAGCTCGACCTTCTGCTCGAGGCTCAGGTCGGGCGAGTAGCCGGCGGTGTCGGCGACCGCGCCGGGGTCGGTGATCCCGCGCAGGGCCTCGGCGATGGGACGGGCGCCTCGCTGCTCGAGGATGTTCTCGACGACGGCCCGGTACTCACGGGCCAGCTCGGTGGCGCGCGGCGTCGGCCGGGGCTCCTCGACCGCCTCGACCTGCACCCAGAGGGCGCCGCCGGTGCCGGGGACGCCGGCCCCGATGACGGCGCGGGCGAGGCCGCGGATCACGACCGCCCGGGTGCCGCCGGGCAGCTCGCCGCTGTCCTCGATCTTGCCGACGGTGCCGACGCGGGCGTAGCGCTCGTCGATCCGGGGGACGAGCAGCAGCCGGCCGTCGCCGGCCTCGGCCGCCTCGATGGCCACCCTGGCGTCGTCGGTCTCGAGGGCCATGGTGACGACCATGCCGGGCGTGACGACGCCCGTGGTGAGCGGCAGGCAGGGCAGGATCGAAGTGTCGAGATCGGCCATGTCGGGCTCCTAACGAACAGTCAGCATGTGAAGAACACTGCTGGCGGGCCAGGTGTTCCCCCGACGGTCGTGGAGCCGCCCGCCTCCCGTTGGCAGACTCTCGCCTCGTGGCC
>DASZJY010000192.1:0-6495 GCA_035947635.1 Acidimicrobiales bacterium
CGTGCACGACGCCCGTGCTGACCGCTGCCGCGACCAGCGCGGCCACCGCCCCGAGCACCGGCGCCAGCGCGGCCGTTGCCGCCCAGGCGACCGGCGCCCGGCCCGCCCGCCGTCCCACCGCCACGTGGGTGAGCACCGCGATCGCGGCCAGCACCAGCGGCGCGGGGAGGAACGTGTAGGCAGCCAGCCCGGCGGCCAGCACCGGGACGGCGGCCACGCCGGCCCACCGGAGCACCACCGATCCGGTGGCCAGACCCAGCCCTCCCAGAACGATCGCACCCAGGGCACCCTCGGCCAGCAGCAGGGCCTGCCATCCCAGGTCGGCCCGCAGGACGGCGGCGGCCAGGTCGACAGGGAGCAGGAAGGCGCCGAGGTGGAAGAGAACGTCGCCAGTGGCGGGAACGATCGGCCGCATGGCTCGCCCGCCCCACAGGCAGCCGCCGGTGACCACCGCCACCACCCCCAGGCGGGCTCCCGAGCCGAGGCGGTTCCACTGCACGGCCACGAAAACGGCGGCGGCGGCCACCAGGAGGAAGGCCCCGGTCGAGGCCACCCAGGTGGCTCCCGCCCGGCGACCCGAAGGGTGCACTGTGGTCTGCATGCCGACAGGGTGAAGGCAGCGGACCCCGGCGACCATCCGTCCCTTCCCCCAGCCGGGACTGGGGGCGCCCCTATCCGGGCGTCGCCGCCCTACTCGATGCCGTGCTCGAGGGCGTAGCGGATGAGCTCCTGCTTTCGGTTGAGATGGAGCTTGCCGAGGATGTTCCGGACGTGGTTCTCCACCGTCTTCTCGGCGATGAACAGGCTGGCGCCGATCTCCTTGTAGGTGTGACCGCGGGCCACGTACTGGAGCACCTCGCGCTCGCGATCGGACAACGGCTCGGCGCCCGTCGACTTCGCCAGGCGACGGAACTCGCCCAGCACGAGCCCGGCCAGGGTGGGAGAGAACACCGGCTCGCCCTTGGCCGCCCGCCACAGGGCGTCGCGGAGCTCGGGACCGGGAGTGGACTTCACCAGGTAGCCGATCGCCCCGGCGGCGACGGCGTCGAGGAGGTCGCGCTCCTGCTCCGACACGGTGAGCATGACGATGCGCGTCTCCTCGCCGCATGTCCGCGCCACCTTGATGCCGCCGCCTCCGGGCATGTTCAGGTCGCACACCACGAGGTCGGGGCGGTGCTGGCGGATGGCGGCGATGGCCTCGTCGGCGGTCCCCGCCTCGGCCACGACCCAGAAGTTCTCACCCAGGTCGGCCCGTACGCCGTCGCGCCAGATGGGATGGTCGTCGGCAAGAACCACTTTCACGGAGCTCAGGGGAGCCACAGGCACACCTCCGTCCCCGACCCGGGCCGGCTGTTCACGTCGACCCGCCCGCCGGCCTCCTCCATGCGCCCGCGGATCGACCGGGTCAGTCCCTGGCCGGCCGGAGTGGCGGCCGGGTCGAAGCCGGCTCCGTCGTCCTTCACCGAGCAGAACACGCCTCCGTCCGGCGCCGGCTCCACGTAGACGGTGACCTTGGTGGCCCCACCGTGCTTGCCCGCGTTCATGAGCGCCTCACCGACGGCGCCGGCCAGGGCGGCGACGCGCTCCTCCGCCATCGACGGCAGGTCGTCGACGACGATCACCTGGGCCCGGCCCCCGAAAGCGTCCTCGTAGCGGGCGGCCGCCGCCCGCAGGGCCGACCCCAGGTCGCCGCCTCCCTGCCCGCCGGCCACGCCGAAGAGGTACTCCCGCAGCTCCCGCTCCTGCTCGCGGGCGAGACGGGCCAGGGCGGGGTCGGTGGCCCGGCGCTCGACGACGGCGAGGGTCTGCAGGACGCCGTCGTGGAGCGTCCGCGCCACCTCCTCCCGGGCCCGGGCAGCGGAGATCTGGCGCTCGGCCCGGCGCAGGAGCCGGGCCACGTAGCCGCCGGCCGCCCCGCCGAGGGCGTAGAAGACGACGGTGTTCGTGAGGGACAACACCCGGCCGCCGCTGTCGATCGACGCCCCGTTGGCGACCACCGCCCCCACCCGGGCGAGGCCCACCACGACCCCCGCGCCGGCGGCGGCCAGTGGTCCCAGGGCGACACCGGCGCCGAGGATGCCAGCCAGCGGCCACACCGAGCCCAGGGACTGCGACGTGGAGAAGGCGTGGTCGGGGCCGTAGGCCCAACCGTCGCACAGCACCAGCGCGGCACCCACGGCCAGCTCGGCGGCGACCGGGCCCGGCCGCAGAAGGGCCCCGGGGTCGGCGCGGAGCAGGACGGTGTCGGCGACGGTCACCACGAGCGCGATGGCGACGAGGCCGACGGCCAGCCATGGGCGGCGCAGGTCGTCCCGGGAGACGGTGAGGACGGTCGCCATCCACAGCCAGGCCCCCCAGCGGAAGGCGGCGAGGCCCTGGAGGACCGAACGCTCCACGAGATCGAAGGGTACGGCCGCTGCCGGACCGGCGCGGTGGCATACGCTCCCGGCAGTGAGCCAGCGCTGGGTACCGGTGGTGATCGTGGTCGTCGGCGGGCTCCTCGGCCTGGCGATCGCCGGCCTCCCGTCCCGCCGGGAGGACGCGCCCCTCCGGGTACAGACCGCCACCACCACCGTCGTCGTCGGGTCGACGGCGCCCCCCGCTCCCTCGACCAGCGCACCTCCCGCCGTCCGGCGGCCAGCCGACGTCAGGGTCACCGCCTTCAACGCCTCGCGCGTGCGGGGGACCGCCGGGCGCATGAGCACCAAGCTCAAGTCCCTCGGCTACAACGTCCTGCCCGCCTCGGCCGACCGCACGCCACAGGCGACCAGCGTCGTCATGTTCCGCGGCGGGAGCGAGGCGGAGGCCCGGGCCCTCGCAGGGAGCCTGGGCCTCGACGCCGGCGCCGTCGCCGCCATCGACCCGGCCGTGCAGGCGACGGCCCCCGAGACCGAGCTCGCCGTCGTGGTAGGTGACGACCTCGCCCGCAGCTTGCAATAGGACGAGGGCTGCCCGCCGTCAGCCTTCGTCGGCCGCCGGCGCTGCCGCCTCGGCCCCTGGCGCCTCGGGCCCCGGCGCCTCTGGCTCTGGCGCCTCGGGATCAGCCGCCGGGTCGGCCGCCGCCGGGTTCGCCCGGCCGTAGTAGTAGCTCGTGACCCCGACGCCGATGGCCGTCATCGGCACCGCGAGGAAGGCACCCAAGAGGCCGCCGACAACGAGCCCGGCGCCGACCGCCCACACCGTCACCAACGGGTGCAGCCGCACGGCCCGCTCCAGGATCAGCGGCTGGAGCAGGTTGCCCTCGATCTGCTGGACGAGAATCGTCGCACCGACCACCAGCAGGGCGACTGCCACCCCCTCGGTCACCAGGGCCACGAGGGCGGCGACGATGCCGGCGACGGTGGCCCCCACCAACGGGATGAAACCGCCAAGGAACGTGAGGACGGCGAGGGGGACCACGAGAGGCACGCCCAGCACGGCCAGGGCGATGCCGATCAACACGCCGTCGATGAGCCCGGTGAGGGCGGTGGCCACGAGGTACTGGCGCATGATGTTCCGGGTGCGGGTCGCGATGGCGACCGTCTCCTCCCGGTAGACGGCGGGGATGCGCTCCCGCATCCAGTCGGACATCCGAAACCCGTCCTTCATGACGAAGAACAGGGTGAACAGGAGCAGCACGATCCCGCCGAGCACCTCGCCCGCCGTCTCCGCACGGTCGGCCGCCTGCCGGGCGACCCCTCCGCCCGCCGACCGCACCGCGTCGCGCACATCCCGCTCGAGCTCGTCCACCCGCTCAGGGGTCAGCTCGAAGGGCTCCTTCTGCAGCCACTCCTTGGCGTCGACGATGGCCTCGTCCAGCCTGTCTCCGACGTCGTCGAACTGGCCAGCGACGTTCGCCCCGATCCACACGAGGAGCAACACCAGAAGGCCCAGGGCACCCAAGAAGACGGCCGTGGCAGCCAGGGCCGGAGGCCAGCGCCGCGCCCGGAGACGGGCGACCAACGGCTCGAGCACGGCGGCGAGGAACAGGGCGAGTACGACGGGGACGACGACGACGTAGAGCTGGATGAAGAGGTACGCCAACAGGGCGACGGCGGCGGTGATGACGAGGAGTCGCCAGCTCCACGCCGCCGCCCCGGCCAGGACGAACGGAACCTTGACCGTGTGCTCCGGCTCGACCCGGCCGTCAGCCTCGGACGACTCCTCCGCGCTCACGCCGATCCCTCCGGCGGGGGCTCAGCCGTCGTTGGCCTCGTCGAGCTTCCGGAGGTCGGCGACGGTGCCGTTGTCGAGGCCGGCGTGCAGGAGGTCCCAGAGGCGCCGAGCCACTTCCTCAGGGTCGGTCAGCTTGCCCTCCTCTTTGGCATCGACGAACTTCTGCCGCTTGGGGAACTGCTCCTCTGACGTCTCGCGCAGCTTGGCCTGCATGCCGGTGTCAACGGTGCCCGGCCCTATGGCCATGACGTGCACGCCACCCCGCTCCTGCTGCTCGGCGCCGACGTTGCGCACCCACTGGTCGACGGCGGCCTTGGCCGCTCCGTACGACGCCCACCCCGGGTAGACGCTGTCGGCCGCACCCGACGTCATGATCACCAGGTGACGGTGGGCGTCGAGGTCCTTGGCGGCGGCCAGGAAGGCCTGGCCGTGCACCTGGGGACTGGCGCAGTTGACGAGCACGTTGCGGGCGTACTCCTCGGTGTCGACCTCGGCGGCGTAGCCCAGCGGGTCGGCGACGCCGTGCACCTGGAAGAAGATGGCGGCGGCGCCGTCGAACCCCTCGAGCTCGGTGCGGAAGGACTCGGCCACCGTCTCCCAAGAGGAAGGGTCGGCGAGGTCGACGTCGAGGTGCTCGGCGGGGGCGGGGGGCTCGCTGCGGCTGATGCCGATCAGCCGGGCGTCGTCGAAGGGGACCGTTTGCACCAGCGCCTTACCGATGCCGCCCGAAGCACCAGAGATCCAGACGATCGCGCTCATGCGGGCGACGTTAGATCGCCACGGGGCGGAGGCGCCGAACGAAGCCGCTCGGCGACGACCCGCTCACGCGTGGGCACCCTGAACAGGACGTAGGCCGCCCCCACGAGCCCGGCAGCGACCACCACCAGGCCCACCGTCCGGTTGCCGATCACGAAGACGCCGCTGGCCACGGACACCACCAGGATCGTCGTCACCGCCGCCACCTTGGCCCGGCGGCGCATGCCGAGTCCGGCTCGGTGGTCGCGCACCATGGGACCGATCTTGGGGAGGTCGAGGACCCATTGCTCGAACCGGGGGCTGCAGCGGGCGAAACAGGCGGCAGCGACGATGAAGAAGACCGTGGTGGGCAGCCCGGGGACGATGACACCGAGGCCGCCCAGACCGACCGAGAGCCAACCGGCGACGAACCACAGCCATCCGAGCGGCCCTCGCCGCACGTCGCTTCCCGCGGTGCCGGTGCCGTCGCTCCCGCCGTCCGCCCGGCCGTCGCGTGCGCCGCTCATGACACCAGCGAGGCGACGTCGCCCACGGCCTGGACGACCAGGAGCACGAGGATGCCCCCACCGATGACGGAGTAGCCCCAGCGCAACCGGTGGTCGGCCGCCCAGAACCGGCGCATGGAAGCGACGATGGCGACGGCCGACACCGTCCCGATCAGCAGGCCCAGCACCGGGCCCACTCCACCGCTCAGGTCGACGACGGGCTTGAGCAGGGGCAGCACGACGTAGGTCAGCAGGCACCGCACCGTCGACAGGAGGATCGACGCGCCGAAGACGTTCTCGGCCGACCGGCTCGACGCCTCGCCGGTGCGGACCCGGAGGAGTCGGCGCATGAAGGCGTCGGCCGGGCGGGCCCGGGCGGGCGAGGCGGTGGTGGTGCGTTCCACGACGGCCAACGTAGATGGGCTCATAGGCGATCGGCACGTCGAGCGCCGGCGCCCCGCCGCCCGCTGCCGATCACCGCCGCCGCCGGCAGCGCCACGCGGCCGTCTGGCTGACCGAAGGAGGCGGTGGCCACCTCGACGTAGCGCTCCCGCACCGCTGCCCGCTGCTCGGCTGTAGCGCCGGCCAGCACGGCGACGGTGCGGGGCGTGCCGTCGGCAACGGCGTCGAACCAGACACCCGGCTCGACCCACAGCGTCCACCCCACCCGGTCCACGCTGACGTCCTCGACCCCGGCGGAGCGGAGAAGGGCGGCCAGGCGGGGACCTTCGGCGTAGAGCGTGCTGTCCGGGCCGGGCGGCGACCCGTCCGCCAACCCGGCGGCCGCCGCCACCGGTCCGAACAGGCCGAGCGCGGCGTTGACCTCGGGCACGTCCCAGACACTGACCGCCACCAGGCCGCCGAGCCGGCACACGCGGGCGAACTCGGCCACGGCGATCTCCGGCCGGGCGAGGTGGTTGACGAGGAACCCGGCGACGACGGCGTCGAACGAGTCGTCCTCGAAGGGGAGGTCCTCGGCGCCGGCCCGGCGCACGTCGAGCCCGGCGGCAGCAGCGAGGTCCACCATGGCCTGCGACTGGTCGACCGCCGCCACCTCCGCGCCTCGCTCCCGGGCGGCGATGGCGATCACGCCGGGACC
>DASZJY010000193.1:0-3942 GCA_035947635.1 Acidimicrobiales bacterium
GCGGGCGGGGGCGGGGCGTGGGCTCGTCGTCGACCTCCTCCACCGTCACAAGGTGAGGGACGCGGGCGAGCATTCCCCTGATCTCGGGGCGGTCGTGGAGGACCCTGGACTTCCCAATACGACCGAGGCCCAGGGCGCGAAGGGTGCCCCGGTGGGCGGGGCGGGTGCCGATGCCCGACCGCACCTGGACGACCTTGAGGCCCATCAGGCCACCTCCGTGGGGACGTGGGGCCCGCGGCGGGTCTCGTTGTAGGCGCGGAGCAGCCCCGGGGGGGTGACCTCCTCGGGGGTCTTGCCCCGCAGCCGGGCGACCTCGTCGGGGCGCTTGAGGGCCCGCAGGCCGGCCACGGTGGCGTGGGCCACGTTGATGGCGTTCGATGACCCGAGCGACTTGGCGAGGATGTCGTGGACGCCCGCCGACTCGAGGATCGCCCGGGCCGCTCCCCCGGCGATGACCCCGGTGCCCGGTGCAGCCGGCTTGAGCAGCACCCGGCCGGCGCCGCGCTCGCCGAGGATCGGGTGGGTGATCGTCGTCCCCGCGAGGGGGACGTCGAAGAGGTTCTTCTTGGCCTCCTCGATGCCCTTCTGGATGGCGGCTGGGACCTCTTTGGCCTTGCCGTAGCCGAGGCCGACCTTGCCGCCGCCGTCGCCCACGACGACCAAGGCGGTGAACGAGAACCGCCGGCCGCCCTTGACGACCTTGGCCACCCGGTTGATGGTGATCACCCGCTCGGCGAACTGGCTGTCGCCCTGAGGGCGGCCGCCTCCGCCTCCCCGGTCGTGTCGCTGGGCCATCAGAGCTCCAATCCTGCTTCTCGGGCGGCATCGGCCACGGCCGCGACCCGCCCGTGGTAAAGGAAGCCGCCCCGGTCGAAGACGACCCGCTCGACCCCGGCGGCCCGGGCTCGCTCCGCCACCAGGCGGCCGACCGTAGCCGCGGCCGACTTGTTGCCGGTGGCGCCCGACCGCAGCTCGGCCTCCACCGTGCTGGCGGCGGCGAGCGTGCGACCGGCGACGTCGTCGATCACCTGGGCGGTGATGTGGCGGTTGGACCGGAAGACGGCCAGGCGGGGGCGCTCGGCCGTGCCCCTCACCCGCTTGCGCACGCGCCGGTGCCGGCGCTGGCGGGCAAGCGCCTTCTGCTTGGGGGACGTGGTCATGAGCAGGCTCCGGGTTGCGAGTGCGAAGTCGTCACTTTGCTGCCTTCCCTGCCTTGCGGCGGACAGCCTCGCCGGCGTAGCGGACGCCCTTGCCCTTGTAGGGCTCGGGCTTGCGGATCTGGCGGATCTCGGCGGCGACCTGCCCCACCGCCTGCTTGTCGATGCCCCGGACCGAGATACGGGTCGGGCTGGGGACCTCGAAGGTGATGCCCTCGGGCGCCTCGAAGATCACCGGGTGGCTGTAGCCGAGGGCCAGCTCGAGCCGGTCCGGCCCCTGGGCCACCGCCCGGTAGCCGACGCCGACGATCTCGAGGTCGCGCTGGAACCCCTGGGTGACACCGACCACCATGTTGTTCACCAGCGAGCGGGTGAGCCCGTGCAGGGCCCGATGGCGGCGCTCGTCATCGGGCCGCTCGACGACCAGCACGCCGTCGTCCTGGCGGACGGAGATGTCGGGGTGGAGGTCGCGCTCGAGGGTGCCGCGAGGCCCCTTCACGGTGATGTGACCGGCCGCCAGCGAGATCTCGACACCGTCGGGTACGGGGATGGGTGCGCGTCCGATGCGGGACATCAGCCGGTCACCAGACGTAACACAGGATCTCGCCGCCGACCCGGCGCTCACGTGCCTCGCGGTCGGTGAGGAGCCCCTGGCTCGTGGACAGGACGGCCACCCCGAGCCCGCCCAAGACGCGCGGGAGACGGTCGGCCTTGGTGTAGACGCGCAGGCCGGGCTTGGACACCCGCCGCAGGCCGGAGATGGTGGGCACTCTTTCGGCCGAGTACTTCATGTCGATCTCGAGGATGCGGCCGGGACGGGTGGGATCGTCCTGCACCCGGAAGTCGGCGATGTAGCCCTCGCGCTGGAGGATGACCGCCAGCGACTCCTTGAGCTTGGACGACGGCATCCGCACCGTGTCCTGCATCGCCACCGCGGCGTTGCGGATACGGGTGAGCATGTCGGCGATCGGGTCGGTCATGGTCATGGGCGCCTCACCAACTGGCCTTGGTGACCCCGGGGACCTCCCCGGCGTGGACCATCTCCCGCAGGCAGATCCGGCACAGCCCGAACGAGCGGTAAACGGCGCGCGGCCGCCCGCACCGCCGACACCGGGTGTACGCCCGGACGCGGAACTTGGGCTTGCGCTGTTGCTTGTGGACCAGTGCCTTCTTTGCCAACAGATGCTCCTCGATGTGCTCGTTACTGGCCGTCACGGCGGAACGGGAAGCCGAAGGAGTCGAGCAGCGCTCGTCCGCCGGCGTCGTCGGTGGCCGTGGTCACGATGGTGATGTCCATCCCCCGGACAGTGTCGATCTTGTCGTAGTTGATCTCGGGGAAGATCAGCTGCTCGTCGACGCCGAATGTGTAGTTGCCCCGGCCGTCGAAAGCGTGGGGTGGGAGGCCTCGAAAGTCGCGGATGCGGGGAATGGCGATGCTGATGAGGCGGTCGAGGAACTCCCACATGCGGTCGCCGCGGAGGGTGACCTTGGCGCCGATGGCGTTGCCCTCCCGGAGCTTGAAGGCGGCGATGGAGCGCCGGGCCCGGGTGACCAGGGGCTTCTGGCCGGTGATGGCGGTCAGGTCCTCGACCGCGCCCTCGAGCAGCGACGGCTGCTGGGTGGCCCGCCCGACGCCCATGTTCACGACGATCTTCTCGAGCCGGGGCACCTGCATGACGTTCGGCAACCCGAGGCGCTCCTGCAGCGCGGCGCGCAGCTCCTCGTCGTAGCGACGCTTGAGACGAGGCACCTCACGGGCGGGTGCCTCGGGAGTGGCGCTCACAGCTCGCCTCCGCACTTGCGACAGATGCGGATCTTGCGGCCGCCGTCGAACCGATAGCCGATCCTCGTGGGCCCGCAGTTCGAGCAGATGATGGCGACGGTGGCGACGGGCACGGGCATGTCCTTGTCGATGATCCCGGCCTGCATGGTGAGCCTCTGGGCCCGCTGATGCTTCTTGGCGGTGTTGACGCCGTCGACGATGACGGCGTCGCGCGAGGGGAGGGCGCGCATGACCTCGCCCTCCTTGCCCCGGTCCTTGCCGGACAGCACGCGGACCCGATCGCCCTTCTTGAGCTTCATCACAGCACCTCTGGAGCCAACGAGATGATCCTCATAAACTTCTTGTCGCGGAGCTCGCGCCCGACGGGCCCGAAGATGCGGGTTCCCCGGGGCTGGAGCTGGTCGTTGATGAGCACGGCGGCGTTCTCGTCGAAGCGGATGTAGGACCCGTCGGGACGGCGCTTCTCCTTCTTGGTGCGCACGACCACGCACTTGACGACGTCGCCCCGCTTGACCGCGGCGCCCGGGATGGCGTCCTTGACCGTGGCCACGAAGATGTCGCCGATCGACGCGTACCGGCGCTTGGAGCCGCCCAGCACCTTGATGCAGAGCACCTCCTTGGCCCCGGAGTTGTCGGCCACCCGCAGGCGCGACTCCTGCTGAATCACTTGGCGCGTTCCAGTACTTCGACGACCCGCCAGCGCTTCTGCTTGCTGAGCGGGCGCGTCTCCTGCACACGCACGCGGTCGCCCTTCTTCACGTCGTTGGTCTCGTCGTGGGCGTAGAGCCGACGGGTTCGCTGGAGCGTCTTGCCGTAGCGGGCGTGGCGCACGCGATCGACCACGCCCACGACCACGGTCTTGTCCATCTTCACTGCCAGGGCGATGCCCTCGCGGGTCTTGCGGCGGTTGGGGCGATTGCCTTCGTCAGCCACTGTCCGTCTCCGTCTTCAGCGCCTCGGCGGCGGCGATCTCGCGTTCGCGTAGCAACGTCTCGATCCGGG
>DASZJY010000194.1:0-4612 GCA_035947635.1 Acidimicrobiales bacterium
GGGGCACCCGCGGCGATCTCGACCTTGCGAGGCTTGGCCGCCTCGGTCACTGGGATGGTCACCGTCAGCACGCCCTGGTGGTGGCTCGCCTCGATGTGGTCGGTGTCGAGACCTTCACCGAGGAACAGCTGACGCTCGAACGAGCCCCGGGGCCGCTCACTGACGACCCACTCCTGACCGTCGGCGTGCACCTCCTGCCGCTCGGCCCGCAAGGTGAGCACGTTCTTCTCGGCCGTCAGGTCGATGGAGGCCGGATCCACACCAGGCACGTCCACATGCACCACGAAGCGCTCGCCGTCGCGGTAGGCGTCGACGGGCATTACCGGCGTGCGGCCCTTGCCCCACAGGAACCGGTCGATCTCACCGAAGGGGTCGAACCGCATGAGCATCCATATCACCTCCTCGGAAAAGCTTCAATCGGACGGCTTCTTGCCGATCATATTGACGCTTGCCGAGTCACCGGTATTCCCGGTGAACCGCTCGTAGGCGTCAGGCCAGGCGGCGGTGACGGGCGACGAACGCGTTGAGATACGAGGCGCTGTCACCCACGGTGGCGGCCCAACCCTCCAGGCTCCCGAGGCCGGCGTCGCTGATGCGGTAGAGCCGGCGGACCGGTCCCGACCCCGACTCCTCCCACCAGCACTCCGCGAGCCCGTCCTGGTCGAGCGCCCGGAGAGCTCGGTAGACGGCCGCCGAGTCGACGTTCGCCAGCCCGAGGTCGCACAGCCGCTCGACCAGGTCGTAGCCGTAGGACGGCGATTCGGCGATGAGCAGCAGCAGGCAGCAACGCAGGTAGCTCCCGGCGGCCACCACTGGGTTGGTCTGTGCTCGTGCGCCGCTCAAGTTCGCCCCTTCCAGGCCCGACCTTGTGAAAACATTCACAAGGACTCCGCTATGATAGCAATGGCCACCTCGGCCCGCGGGCATTTGGCTCGACCGACCGTCAGGAAGAAGCGGTCGGGGCAAAGAGAAGGTCGAGGAAGCGCTGGGCCGTCGGCCGCGGCTCGTGGTTCGCCAGGCCGGGCTGCTCGTTGGCCTCGATGATCATGTACTCCGGCCCGTCGATCGCCGGCACCATCAGGTCGACGCCCACGACGGGGATCTCGATGGCCCTGGCGGCGGCGAGGGCGACGGCGGAGAGCTCGGGATGGAGCTGGTCGGTCACGTCCTCGATGGTGCCGCCGGTGTGCACGTTGGCGGTACGGCGGACGGCCAGGGATGTGTCCTCGGGGAGCACGGTGTCGGCGTCGTGGCCCTCGGACCGCACGACGTCGAGCGTCGTCTCGTCGAAGGGAACCCGGGCGGCCCCGCCGGTGGCGTCCGCCCGTGACCGGCTGAGGGACTCGACGAGGTCGCCGACCGTCCGCGTGCCGTCGCCGGTGACCGTCGGTGGCCGGCGCACGGCCGCGGCCACGACCTCGTCGCCGATCACGACCAACCGCAGGTCCTCACCGTCGCAGCGCTGCTCCAGGAGCACGTCGGGGCACACGGCGCGGGCCGCCGCCAGCGCCGCTTCCAGCCCTTGGCGGTCCACCACGCCGACGGTGAGCCCTTGGCCGCCCTCACCCCGGTCGGGCTTGACGACGATGTCCTCGCACTCCTCGAGGAAGGCGGCGTCGGCGTCGTCGAAGGTGGCGAGGCGTCCGGCGGGGACGTGCAGCCCTGCCTCCTCCAGCACCCTCCGGGTGTGCGACTTGTAGTGGCACCGCTTGAAGGCGACCGCGGTCGTCAGCTCGGACAGGGACTCGATGGTCGTCACTCGGCGGCCGCCCCGGGAGAGGACCAGCTCGCCCTGGCGCGGGTCGAGGACCCCAACGGCGATCCCCCGCCGGAGCGCCTCGTCGACGATGACGCGGGTGTAGGCGTTGAGCTCGTCGTAGCCCGCGGGCCGCGAGTCGCCGCTCAGGCCGCCGCCCCGGCGAGCTCGTCCGCCTCCGCCTCGGCTCCCGCCGGCTCCGAGGCTTCCCGGACGGCGGCGGGGCTGGCCGCCGCCTTCGCCGCCTGCACCGCCTGCACCGCCTGCACCGCCTCGGCGGCCGTCGCCAGAGCCTCCGACACGGGCTCCTCCGGCTGCGCGTCGGGCGTCACCCAGACGAGCGACCGGGGGCGGCGCGCCTCGTCGACCAGCCAGCGGAACAACGTGGCGTTGCCCGGCGGCGTGAGGAGCAGCTCGGGATGCCACTGCACCCCGAGAGCGCGGTTCCCGTCGACGGCCTCTACCGCCTCGATCACACCGTCGTCGGCCCAGGCGACGGCCCGCAGGCCGGTGCCCACCTCCGCCACCGCCTGGTGGTGGAGCGAGTTGACACCGACGACCCCGGACCCGAGGACGGTGCGCAACACGCTGCCCTCGAGCACCGACAGAGTGTGCACCGGCTCGGCCCAACGGTCGCGGGCACAGTGGCGGGCGCCCTCGCCGGTCAGATGGGGCACCAACGTTCCCCCGAGGGCCACGTTCAGGAGCTGGCACCCCCGGCAGGTGCCGAGCATCGGCAGCCCCAGCTCGAGCGCCTGACGCACGAGGGCCAGCTCGTAGGCGTCGCGCCGGGAGTTGACGCCCCGCAACTCAGGGACGTGGTCGCCGCCGTAGAGCGCGGGGTCGACGTCGCCCCCGCCGCTGAAGGCGATGCCGTCGAGGCACGCGGCCACCTTGGGGGCCTGGTCGGGCTCGATGACGGGCAGGACCACGGGCAGGCCGCCGGCTCTCAGCACGGCGGTCACGTAGGCCCGGTCGAGGGCTTCGGAGAAGCGGCCCTCGTGGAGACTCGGCGAGGTTGTGATCCCGATCCGTGGTCTCATGGGACGACCTTACGCGCGGAACGTTTCCATTGGGTTTCCTCTCGGCGAATCCTCGATGTTAGGTGAGAGCGCCCTCCGCTCGTCAGGCGATGCCGTGGCTCTGGAGCCAGAGCTCGAGCAGGCCCAGCTCCCAGAGCTTGTTGTAGCGCAGGGTCGTCAGCTCGTTGGGATGGTCGAGCACGTGGCGGACGTGCTCGGGGCGGAACAGGGCCCGGTCACGGGCCGCCGGGCTGACCAGCGCCTCCCGGAGGAGGTCGACGTAGGGAGCCTCGAGGTGGACCAGCGGTGGGACCGGGAAGTAGCCCTTGGGCCGGTCGACGACCTCGCTCGGGATGACCTTGCGGCCCAGGTCCTTCAGGATCCCCTTGCCGTCCTGGGCCAGCTTGAGCTCCGAGGGGCACGCCGCCGCCAGCTCCACCAGCTCGTGGTCGAGGAAGGGCACCCTGGCTTCCAGGCCCCAGGCCATCGTCGTGTTGTCCACCCGCTTGACCGGGTCCTCCACCAGCATGACGTGTGCGTCGAGGCGCAGGGCCCGCTCCAACGGAGTGCCGGCGCCCGCTCCGGCGAAGTGCCCGGCGACGAAGTCACGGCTGACGTCGGTGTCCGGCAGGTACTCGGGGTTGACCGCCTCGGCCACGGCCCGGTGGTCGCGGTCGAAGAACAGCGAGGCGTACTCGTCGACGCCGTCGCCGCCCGCGTCGCCCAGCTTCTGGTACCAGTGGTAGCCGGCGAAGACCTCGTCGGCGCCCTGGCCGGACTGCACGACCTTGACGTGCTTCGACACCTCCCGGGACAGGAGGAAGAAGGCCACGACGTCATGGCTGACCATCGGCTCGCTCATGGCCGCCACCGTGGGTTGCAGCGCCGAGAGCACCTCGTCGGTGGGCACGCGGATCCTGTGGTGGTCGGTCTCGAACCGCTCGGCGACGACGTCGGACCAGCGGAACTCGTCGCCCTCCTCCTCCCCGAGGGTGTCGAAGCCGATGCTGAACGTCGAGAGCTCGTCCTGGCCGCGCTCGCGTAGCAGCCCGACGATCAGGCTCGAGTCCAGCCCCCCCGAGAGCAGCACGCCCACGGGGACGTCGGCGACCAGCCGGCGCTCCACCGCCAGGCGCAGGCAGTCGGCCACCGCATCGAACCACTCCTCGGGCGAGTCACAGGTGAGTGCGCCGTCGGCCCGATGGCTGGGCTCCCAGTAGCGGACCTCGCGCCGCCTCCCGTCGGGCTCGACCTCCAGCATCGTCGCCGGAGGAAGCTTGGTGACGCCCGTGAGGATCGTGCGGGGCGCCGGCACCACGGCGTGGAAGGTGAGGTAGTGGTGGAGGGCCACGGGGTCCACCGTGCAGTCGACGTCGCCGATCGACGTGAGCGCGGGCAGCGTGGACGCGAACCGCAGGTAGTCGGGATGTTCGGCCAGGTACAACGGCTTGATCCCGAGACGGTCACGGGCGAGCACCGCCTTGCCGCTGTCCCGCTCGACGATGCAGAAGGCGAACATGCCCGACAGCCGGTCGAGGAACTTGTCGCCCCAGCAGTGGAACGCCTTCAGCACGACCTCGGTGTCGCTGGTCGAGAAGAACCGGTAGCCGCAGGCCTCGAGCTCGCGGCGCAGCTCCTTGTGGTTGTAGATGCAGCCGTTGAAGACGATGGTGAGGCCGAGCTCGGCGTCGACCATGGGCTGATCGCCCCTCCGGGAGAGGTCGATGATCGCCAGGCGTCGGTGTCCGAGGGCGGTCGAGCCCGACGACCACAAGCCGGCGCCGTCGGGGCCGCGAGGGGCGAGGTGCTCGGTCATGCGGGCGACCAGCTGGGG
>DASZJY010000195.1:0-2023 GCA_035947635.1 Acidimicrobiales bacterium
GGCGGGACGGGCCGGGCCCGGCGCTCAGGGCGGCCGCCTCGATGGCCTCGGCCTCCTCCGCCTGCTCACGGGCCCGCCGCTCCCGCCGGGACTCGGCCTCCCGGCCGCCGGGCCTTCCTCCCGCGGCGGCCTCACCTGCGGCCTCCGCGTCGGCCTCGGCGTCGGCCTCGTCGGGCTCGTCCGGCGGCAGCACCGGCAGAACGGCCGTCCTCGGGCCCCCGCCGTCCTCGCCGCCCTCGCCGTCGTCGCCGCCCTCCTGGCCCCCCGACGCATTGGCTGAGGAAAGTCGCGTGTCCTCGCGGTCCTGGCGCGCCAGAACGTCCGGCTCGCCCTCCGGGGGAGCGGCCGCCGCCGGCTCGCCGTCGGCCGGTCCGGTCTCGGGGACTTCCTCGGCCTCCGGGCCCGAGCCTCTCGAGGGACCCGCCTCCGCGGCACCAGGCTTGGCGCGCCCGCGCTTGGCCGCTCGAGGAGCAGGCGCCTCTGCGGTGGAGGGCCGGCGACCTCGTGGCTTTCTCTGGCCCTTGACGTCCACCTGTGGCCCCGAGGTCACGGGAGGCGAGGCTACCAGTGAGACCCCCGAGGCCCCTGGCTGCGTGCTCAGGTGTTCGGCCGACCCAGGTCGGGCTCCGGGCTCGACCCCGGCTGGCGGGCCTCGGCCACCGCCGCCCACAGGTCGGTGGCGGTTGGCGGCCCGACGAACGACGCCCGCACCACGCCCTCGTCGTCGGCGACGACGATGGTCGGGACGGCGTCGACGTGGTAGCGGCGGTGCACCTCCGGGCGGGCCCCGACCTCGACCTCCTCCACCGCCACCTCGTCGCTGGCGAGCACCCGTGCCTTGTCCATCGCCTTGGCGCAGGAGTCACAGGTGGCGGACGTGAACACGGCGACCAGCCATGGTGCCGACGGCCTCCCGAAGTCGGCCCGGTCGAGCTGGGCGGGCACCGCCCACCGTGCCTGCGTGGGCGCCTCGGGCTTCCGGCGGTCGAGGACGACGGCGACGATCACGGCGAGGACCACGACCGCCCCGACCAGCACGAACCGCATCACCGGCCAATGATGGCCCGAGCGTCCCGCCCTCGGTGGCTCCTAGCCCCGGAGCGGGATGCCGATCGACATCGCCGTCCCCACGCCGCGGAAACGGTGGACGTCGCGCTCGACGACGATGGGCTGGTCGGCCTCGACGACGGCCGGCGTCGTGGCCTGCTTGAAGGTGTCGCCCAGGCGCACGGATCTTCGCTGGCCGGGGCCGACCTCCAGGCCCTGGAGGGACTCGTTCGACACCAGGCCGGCGTCGGAGAGCACCCGCACCGACACCACCGCCGTCCTCGGCCCCGGGTTCTGGAAGACGAGGTACTCGTCGAACGTGTCGTCGGCCGCCCCCACCGCCAGCGCCCACCGGCGGGCCGTCACCTGGGACCCCGGGGTCAGTGACGCCCCGCTGCGCCGTGCGCCCGAGCCCGCCTCGACGGTGCGCTCGACCACGACGCCCACGCCGTTGAGCGACCGCACGGTGGCGGCGTGGGGCACGCCCTTGGGGATCCGGGTCTCCTCGTTGGCGGCCACCGTGACCCCGACTGGGCCGGCACCGTGAGCTGGATCGGCTCGGCGTCGCCCTGCTCGAGGGCCAGCTCGACCTCTACCGCCGCCTCCTGCGACCCCGGGTTGAAGACGTGGTAGCGCTGAGTGAGACCGTCGGTCACCAGTCCCTCCGGCAGGTACCACTGCTGGCCGACGGCGGCTGAACCGAGGGACAGCGACATGCCTCTGCGGCCGGCGCTCCCGTCGAACGACTGCAACCGGGAGACCACCATGCGCCCGGCGCGGGCAGTGACGGCGGCCGTCACCTGCTCCCGGCGCTGCACGAACTCGCCGACGTTCACCACCGCCATCCCCTCGCCCCGCACGGACAGGCCGGTCAGTGCCTGGGGCGTCACCTGGCCCTCCTCGGTGCCGAAGACCAGGTCGAGCAGTGCGTCGTCGGGGAACGGGTTGAAGAGAAGCAGCAGCTCGGTGGCGTCCC
>DASZJY010000196.1:0-4013 GCA_035947635.1 Acidimicrobiales bacterium
GGGCGGTCTGGTCGATGTCGGTGGAGAGGACGGCGCAGCGGCCGTCGGGCGTCGGGTGGGCGAGCACGACCGGAGCACGGCACCAGCGCAAGCCGAACGACTCGAGCTCCAGCGCCTGCAGCACCGGGGAGGCGGCGGCCAGGGGATAGAACGCGCTGAACATGACGTGCACGTAGCCCGGGCGGGTGAGCTCGGCGCTGCGCACCGCACCTCCCGGCTCGAGCTGGGTCTCCAGGACCAGGACCTCCCAACCGGCGTCCGCCAGCAGGTTGGCAGCGACCAGACCGTTGTGGCCGGCGCCGATGACGACGGCGTCAACGGCCGCGCCGCTCACCCCAGAAGGTCGGGAAGGCGGGAGAAGAAGGCGGAGCGGGCGAGGACCTGCTCGCACCCGGCGGCGCGCGCCGACTCGAGGAGGTCGCGCTCGGTGTGGTTGGCGAACCCGATCACGGGCGCGGGGACGGACGACACCGCCTCCAGCGCGCCCGGCCGGGTGAGGTCGACCACGACGACGTCGGCGTTCTGGTCGGCGGCGGTGGCGGCCAGGGCGGCGGGCCGGTCGACGAAGGTCACGTCGGCAACACCGGCGATCCGCGAGCGGTCCATCAGGTCGGGGACGTAGGCGACGACCTTGGTCATGAGTTCATGATCGCCCGGCCGCGCGCTTGCCGTGGCGTTGCAGATGGACGAAGGCCTTGGCGGCCCCCCAGGCCACGCCGACCTCGGCGAGGGCCGGGTCGACGTCGGCGAAGGTGGCCGGAGCCAGGTCGTAGACGTCGTCGGGGAACAGCCGGGCCTGTGCCTCGTCGCGCTCCACCGGAGGCACTCCGGCGTCGCGGAGCACACGAGTCGGGTAACGGACCGCGCCGCGGAGCAACGAGAGCGGCGTCGTCCGATGCTCGTCGATGTCGGCCTCGAGGAGGGCTCGCACCCGCGGCGCAACGTCGTCACGGGCGCGCTGTCCGGCCTCCACGGCGGCAGCTCTCACCGCAGGACCGAGGTGCCCGAAGTACTCGCCCGCGGCGTGCGCCACCGAGCGCTCCACCCAGCCCGGCAGGGCCGCCTCGATGGCGTCGGCCAGCGCCCTAGCATGCTCCTCCACCCCACCATCGTGCCCCGCCCGGAGGAGGTACGCCGCCCATGCGACCCGAGCCCATACCTCCCGGCGCCGGGCAGGAGTCGGTCTGGGATTACCCCCGGCCTCCGAGGTTGGAGGCGGTACGCCGCCAGGTCGAGGTCATCTTCGGTGGCCAGACCATCGCCCTCACCCTGGCCCCGCTGAGGGTGCTGGAGACCAGCCACCCGCCGGTGTACTACGTACCGCCCGACAGCATCGTCCCGGGTGTGCTGGTCCCGACGGATCGGACGACCTTCTGCGAGTTCAAGGGAACGGCGTCGTACTTCACCGTCAGCCTCGGCGGCCAGACGGCGGCGGACGCGGCCTGGACCTACGAGGACCCCACTCCGGGCTACGAGGCCATGGCCGGCTACGTGTCGTTCTACCCGAGCAGGATGGAGGTCTGCCTGGTGGACGGCGAGTTCGTCCAGGGCCAGCCCGGGGGGTTCTACGGCGGCTGGGTCACCAGCCAGGTGGTCGGCCCTTTCAAGGGCGGCCCCGGCTCCGAGGGCTGGTAGGGCGGCGGCCGCCGCAGCCACACGGAGCGAAGCGCTCTTCAGGACGGTCCGTCGGCGGCCACTTTCGGCCAACAGTTGGCGGTGCGCCCATGGGAGCATCTGGCAATGGCCGCGCCGAAGGAGAGACACCCGCCCCGCCTGAGCGCGGTGCTGCGCGAGGCCGAGCGGGTGACGCCGCTCGAGCTGTTCTTCGACCTCGTCTTCGTGCTCGCCGTCACCCAGTGCACCGCCCTCATGGCCGACGAACCGACGTGGGAGGGCCTGACCAAAGGAGCCCTGGTCCTCGGTGTCCTGTGGTGGTCGTGGGGCGGGTACGCCTGGCTGACGAGCGTCGTCGACCCCGAGGAGGGCTCGGTGCGCATCGCCATGTTCGCGGCCATGGCCGCCTTCCTGGTCGTCTCCATCGCCGTCCCCCGCGCCTTCGAGAACCTCGCCGTCACCTTCGCCGTCGCCTACGGCGTCGTCCGGCTGGCCCACATCGCCCTCTTCCTCCTCGCCAGCCGAGACGACCCCGAGCTGAGGACGTCGACCGTCGGCCTCGCCGTCAGCACCGCGATCGGCGTCGGGCTGCTGACAGCCGCCTCGTTGCTCGACGGCGCCGCCCAGATCGGCGTGTGGGCGCTCGCCCTCGTCCTCGACCTGGCCGGGCCCTTCTTCTTCGGAGCCGAGGGCTGGAAGCTGGTGCCCGGCCACTTCGCCGAACGCCATGCCCTGATCGTGATCGTCGCCCTGGGCGAGTCCATCGTGGCCATCGGCGTAGGCGCAGAGACGAGCCTCACCGCCGGCGTCACCACCGCGGCCGCCGTCGCCATCGCCCTCCTCGCCGCCATGTGGTGGGCCTACTTCGACGTGGATGCGGCGGTGGCGGCCCGGCACCTGGCCGCCACCACCCCCGGTCGGGAGCGCAACGACATGGCCCGCGACGCCTACTCGTACATGCACTTCCCGATGGTGCTCGGCATCGTCCTCGTCGCCCTCGGGCTCAAGAAGACGCTGGGGCACGTGGGGGAGCCTCTCGACACCGTCCCCACTGTCGCCCTGGTGGGCGGCGTCGCCCTCTACCTGCTCGCCCACGTGGCCTTCCGGTTGCGCACCGCGAGGACGGTGAGTGGGCCGCGCCTGCTCGTGGCCGTCGCACTGCTGGGTCTGGTGCCGGCCGCCCTCGAGATGCCCGCCCTGCTCACCCTCTCGGCCGTCACCGTCGGGCTCTGCGCCCTGATCACCTACGAGACGGTGCGCTACGCGGGGACGCGCGACGAGGTGCGCCACCAGCATCCGGGGTAGGGCGTTCCGACCTGGCGGGCGAAGCCGTCGAAGACGTCAGCCCAGCTTGGCCCGGAGGAACTCCAGCGTGCGCACCCACGCCTGGCGCGCCGCGTCGGCGTCGTGTACGTCGGGCCGGGTGTCGTCGAAGAAGCCCGCGGCGGCGCCCGGGTACAGGAACATCCGCACGTCCTTGCCCAGGTCGGTCAGCTCCTTCTCCAGCGACCGGGCCGCCTCGAACCCGGCGTCGCCGCCCTCGGCGTAGTGGCCCTCGACGGAGGCCTCGAGCCGTGACCAGTCGGGGCGGCGGTCGGTCAGGGCGACGCTGTAGAAGGGGACCACCGCCCTCACCTCCTGAGGCCGCCGGGTGGCCAGCCACAGGGCCAGCCCCCCGCCCCTGCCGAAGCCAACGACCCCGACGCCCGAGCCCCGCACGGCCGGATGCCGCGTGAGGTGGTCGACGACGTCCGACAGGTCGGAGGCGGCCGTGTCCGGGTCGTCGGTCAGGTCGGGGGCCAACGCCGTGAACCCTTCGTCGGCGAACCGGTCGCAGACGTCGCGGACGAGAGGCGAGAGTCCCGACGACTCGCCCACCACGACGACTCCCAGGCCGGCGCCTTCGCCCGCGGCGGCCAGGTACCCGACCGCTCTCGAGCCGTGGGTGGATAGCTCGACGACCTCGCCCACGGCGATCCCTAGGACCGGGCCCGACCGCCCGGGTCGGGGCGTCGGGAGCCGGGGGCGGCCCAGGTCCGGGTGAGCTCGGGCACCGCCGGGCACGTCGCCCAGCGCGACACGGCGTCGGGCGGTACGGGGCCCTCGGACCCGACGACCTGGTCGACCAGCTCGATGGGGACGACCTCCTCCTCCGCCTCCCAGGGATCGCCGGCGGCGGCGAGGCGCCCGATGAGGGCGGTCCACAGGGCCGCGGGGAGCACGCGCCCGACGCCTGCGACCAGCCAGACGGGGACCTCCTCTTGGCGGGCGACGGCGGCGGCCGCCCTCGACCCGGCCATCGCCACGAAGCCGTCGGGCCCCATGGCCATGGCCTCGAGCAGCACCAGCCCGCTGGCGGCGGCCGCTGCGCCGAGCCCTGATTGGGGCACCGCGGTGGC
>DASZJY010000197.1:0-3584 GCA_035947635.1 Acidimicrobiales bacterium
CCTCGTCCTGGCCGCGGTGGCGGCCGTCGGCTTCCTGACCGCCCGCATCGGCAACCGCCTGGGCGCGATCGTGGTGACGCCCGACGGCGTCGAGCGCATCCCCGCCCAGGGTGGTCGCCAGGCCCTGTTCGCCCTCCTGCACCGCCTGGCAACTCGCCCGCGGGCGGCCGAGGGCCGGGGGGTCACCGACCTGGCCGCGGGCGTCCGCCAGCTTCTCCAGCCTCCGCGGCGGCGGGGGATGGCGGTGGTCGTGTCCGACTTCCTGGCCGCCCCCGATTGGCACCGCCCGCTGCGGGGGCTGGCGCTGCGCCACCAGGTGCTGGCCATCGAGGTCGTCGACCCGCGAGAGCTCGAGTTGCCCAACGTGGGGCTCCTGAGCCTGGTCGACCCCGAGACGGGCCGGCGCCTCGACGTGCCCACGGGGAAGCCCAAGCTGCGCCAGCGCTACGCCGAGGCGGCCGCCGCCGAGCGGGCTGCCATCGCCGCCGCCATCCGTCAGGCGGGAGGCCAGCACCTGGTGCTGCGGACCGACCGCGACTGGATGCGCGACGTCGTCCGCTTCGTCGTCACCGCCCGTCACCGGCGGGCAGGGGTGAACGCCCCCTCGCCGGCATTAGCGGGCGCCGCGTCGACAGCGCCTCCGCCTCCTCCGCCTCCTCCGCCCGCGCCGCCGCCGGAGCTGGTTCTGTGACCTTCCTCTCCGCCAACCGGCTGTGGCTCCTGCTCGGCGTCGTCGGGCTGGCCGTGCTCTACGTGGTCCTGCAGCTGCGCCGCAAGCAGTACGCGGTGCGCTTCACCAACCTGTCCCTCCTGGAGTCGGTGGCCCCCCGCCGGCCCGGCTGGCGGCGCCACCTGCCGGCCGCCGCCTTCCTTTTGGCGCTGACGCTGTTCGTCACCGCCTTCGCCCAGCCCACACGCGAGGTGCGGGTGCCCCGCGAGCGGGCGACGATCCTCATGGCCGTCGACGTGTCGCTCTCGATGCAGGCCACCGACGTGAGCCCCAACCGGCTGCGGGCGGCCCAGGCCGCCGCCACCTCGTTCGTCGACCTCGTGCCGCCTCGCCTCAACGTAGGCCTGGTCTCGTTCTCGGGGACGGCGCAGGTCCTGGTGGCGCCCACCACCGACCACGACGTCATCAAGCAGAGCATCGCCAACCTCGAGCTCGGCCCGGCCACGGCGGTCGGGGAGGCGATCTATGCCTCGCTGGGGAGCATCTCGGCCGTGCCCGGGGCGCCCGGCCAGCCGCCCGCCCCCGCCCGGATCGTGTTGATGTCCGACGGGGAGACCACCGTCGGGCGCCCCAACGACGCCGCCGCCCGCGCCGCGGCGGAGGCCAAGGTCCCGGTGTCCACCATCGCCTTCGGCACCGACGAGGGCACCGTGTTCGTCGAGGGCAACCCCGTGCCCGTGCCGGTGAACAAGGACGCGCTGCGGCGAATCGCCGACATGACCGACGGCCGGTTCTTCGAAGCCTCCAGCGAGAAGGAGCTCAAGCGGGTCTACGCCGACATCGGCAGCTCGATCGGCTACCGCACCGAGCGCCGGGAGGCTACCGCCTGGTTCGTCGGGATCGGCCTCGCCTTCGCCCTCGCCGCCGCCGCCGGCTCCCTGGTCTGGTCGTCCCGCCTACCCTGACCCCTCCTCGCATTGGGTCAGGAAAAGTGCGCAAAACCGCGCTCTGAGCGTGCCAGAGCGCTCGTCAGTCGAGGCGGAGCGTGGCGATGCCCCAGGGTCGGAGGGGGAGCGAGCCGTCGAAGCGCTCCAGGCGGCGGCCCCTCAGGTCGACCAGCCAGCCCGAACGCCCGGCGATGGTCAAAGTTGTCTCCTCGGGGGTCGGGTTGAAGACCCGAACTTCGAGGTGCCCGCCGGTGCGACGGACGGCCGACACCTGTGCGCCCTCGACGGAAAGCGCCGAGCCTGACGATGGGAGCGGGCCGCGTCCCGAGCCCATCGTCAGCTCGAGGGGCAGGAAGGCGTCGTCCACGGCGGGCCACGCGTCGTCGTCTCCGAGCGCGACCCCGTAACGCAGCGTCAGGCGGCCCTGAAGCTGGGCGCCCTCGACCGGCAAGGGCGGGCCGGCGGGCTGAGGCCGGGTCGCCAGGTCGGTGCCCGAGAGCAGGCCCACGGCCCGAAGCAGCGTGATGGCCAGCGCCCGGCCGTCGTCGACCAGCTCGTACTCGAGCAGGCCCTCGTGCACGACGGTGAGGCCCCCGGCGCACACGAACCGCCGCGACGGGAAGGTGGGAAGGCCGACTTCGTGGGGCCCGCCCTCGGCAGTCAGGCCCCGCTCGACCACGGCGAAGGCGCACTCGGCCCGCGACGAGGTCGCCCGTTCGGGGAGCGGGAACCACGACCGCAGGCGGTGGTCGCGGCAGTGGTTGTCGAAGCTCGTCGTGACTCGCACGAGGCGCTCACCGGCGTGGAGCTCCAGGCGGGTGACGATCTCGACCGCGCGCTGTCCGGTGCGCGCTCCGCCGACGACCCGTTCGGGCCAGGCGAGAGTGCGGGTGACCGACAGGGCGGCGCGTAGGGGGCCGGCCTCGACGACCTCGACGCCCACCGACTCGGGCCGGTCCACGACGACGTCGGTGCCCGGCGGTGACCAGTTGTAGGTGTCACCGGCGTCGCCGTCGTCGACCAGGCGGTCGAGGCCGGTCACCACCTGCCTGGAGACGGCGGTGAGCGAGAAGGTGCCGTCGTCGCTGTCGACCTCCACCCGGACGAGCCCGTTGTCCAGCACCCGGCCGTCGGCTCGCACCGGTTCCACTGCTGCCGGCGCGACCGGGCGCCAGCCGAACGGGGGAACGTCGTGCACCCGTACGAGGGCGCGCGTGAAGGCCTCCTGCTCGACCCGGAGCCGCACCGGGTCGTCGCGGTGGGCGCCGGCGCGGGCATAGAGATCGTAGAAGTCCGACGTGGTGGTCGGGCCGATCTCCGAGGGCGCGGCCACCCGCAGGACGGCATCGAGCCCGTCCTCGCTGTCGACCACGTCGACCGAGCAGACCTCGGCGCCGATGGCCAGTGCCCGGTTGCGCAGCTGTCCGAGGACGGTGCCCATCTCGGCGCCGGTCGCGCTGACCTCCCATGACCGCGCGCCGTGGGCCGTGAGCACCTGGCTGCCGGAGGGCGCGCGGCCCGGCACCACGATCTCCACCAGGCCGCTGCGTGCCCGGGCGGTGGGGTTGACGGCCACCGCGCCGTCGACGCTCAGCGACGCGGCGAGGGAGGTGAGGGCGCGGTCGGCGAGCCCCTCGGCGATCTGGCGCGCCTCGGCGTAGCGGTGGAGGACGGCGTCGACCACCTCGTCGGCCGAGCACGCGCACGAGGAGTCGTGGGCGGCGTTGCGCACCACCCCGCCCCACGCCAGCCCGAGCGCCGGCGCCGGCCAGCGCTCCGGAGGCAGGAACAGGGCGCAGAGGGGCTCGGCCCGCCGCTCGAGGGCTCGCTCGGTCCGAGCCGCCGCCTGCTTCACGTCGACCCGGTTGGAGGCGACGCCCATGAGGAGGTTGGCCCGAGCCCCCGAGCGGAGCTCGCCCTCCCACTCGGGCAGCCCATGGGTGGGTGCGGAGGCGAGGTACTCGCCC
>DASZJY010000198.1:0-2401 GCA_035947635.1 Acidimicrobiales bacterium
CGGCGGTCACGATGGTGGGCGTCGTCGTCCTCGGGCCGGTGGTGGCCCGGCCGGCGGCGTCCCTGCTCGGGTGGCCGGCGGCCCGGCTGGGCGGTGTGAGCGGGGTGCTGGCGCGGGAGAACGCGGTGCGCAACCCCCGGCGAACGGCGGGGAGCGCCACCGCCCTGCTGGTGGGCGTCGGCGTGGTGGTGCTGTTCACCGTCTTCGCCTCGTCGCTCAAGGCGTCGATCGACAGCAGCGTCACCGACTCGTTCGGCGGTGACCTTGTCGTGGCCACGCCGTCGTTCGGCGGCGGCGCCCTGAGCCCGGAGCTGGCCGAGTCGCTGCGGCGGCTCCCTGAGGTCGAGCGGGCCACCGGGTTGGGCGAGGGGCCGGCCACCGTCGACGGCGTCCCTCGGCGGCTGACCGTCGCCGAGCCGGCGGTCCTCGGAGACCTTCTCGACCTCGATCTGGTGGACGGCGCGCTCTCGAAGGTGGGGCCGGCAGAGATGGCGGTGTCGGACGACGTCGCCGCCGACCGGGGATGGCGGCTGGGCAGCCTGGTGACGGTGACGTTCGCCGACGGGTCGACGGCTCGGCTGACGGTGGCCGCCGTCTACCGGTCGAGTGAGGTCGTCGGCGACCACCTGGTGTCCCGTCAGATCTGGGCGCCCCACGCATCCCAGGACAGCGACCGCATGGTGCTCGTGTCGTTGGCTCCGGGAGTCGCGCTGGCGGACGGCAGGGCGGTGGTGGAGCGGGCCGCCGAGCCCCACGGGCGGCCGCCGGTGCAGGACCGCGAGGAGTACGCGGCCAGTGCCGCCCAGGGCGTCGACATGCTGTTGGGCGTCGTCTACGCCCTCCTCGGGCTGGCCGTGCTCATCGCCCTCATGGGCATCGCCAACACACTGTCTCTCTCCGTCCACGAGCGGGCCCGTGAGCTGGGGCTGCTGCGGGCGGTGGGCCAGACCCGGCGTCAGGTGCGGTCGATGGTGCTGGGCGAGTCGGTGGTGGTGGCCGTCTTCGGGACCTTGGGCGGCGGCGCCCTCGGCCTCTTCCTCGGATGGGCCCTGGTCCAGGCGGCGGGGGCGGAGACGGCTCGCTTCGCCCTCCCGACGGGACGGCTGATGGCGGTGGTAGCGGCTGGCGCCTTCGCCGGCGCCCTCGCCGGCCTCCGCCCCGCCCGTCGGGCGGCACGCCTCGACGTCCTCGGGGCCATCGCCACCGCCTGACCGGGGCTGGCGAGGGTGCCGGCTCCGGGAGCTGGGGGGCACCTCCGGGGGCCGGCACCGTTCCCTCGTTCATGGCCGGGCGCGGCGCAATGTCACCGGGAGATCGGAGCGAAAATCGGGGGCGGCCGTCGCCGACGACGGGCGGGACGGCGGCAGACGGCCGCCCCCGAGTCGACCGGGCCCATGCCGACACGGACCTGGCCGGGACGCTGATGTCCGAACCCCCCCAGTGGCTCGGACATCGTCGTCGACGAAAAGACGATGCTGGTGCCCGTCCATGACGCGGTCGCCATGAATTCCTCCGATTCCTCCGATTTCTCCGATTCCTCCCGGGCGCTCGCCATGGCCGGGCGCTTCCGCCTCGCCCGACCGGCGACCCACGCCACCGCCCTCGTCGAGGGCCACATCCACGACAGCTTCCTGGTGACCACCGAGGGCGGAGGCCGACCTGCCTACGTGCTCCAGCGCCTCAACCGCCACGTCTTCCCCGACGTCGCCCGGATGGCCAGGGCGGTGGAGCGGGTCACCACCCATCAGCACCGGGCCCTTGCCGTTGCCGGCGTCCCCGATCCCGCCCGGCGCGCCCTGACCGTCGTCCCGGCCATGGATGGCTCCCCGCTGGCCGCCGACGACCGGGGCGACCACTGGCGGGCGTTCGTCGAGATCCCCGGCGCCCGCAGCCATCACCGCGTCGAAGATCCACACCTGGCGCGGGAGATCAGCGGCGTCGCCGCCCGTTTCCTCGTCGAGCTCTCCGACCTTCCCGGCCCCCCGATCGAGGAGGCGATCCCCGGGTTCCACGACCTGGCCGCCCGGCGGGACGGGTTCGAGGCGGCGGTGGCGGCGGCCGACCGGTCGACGGTGGCCGGGTGCGAAGCGGAGATAGACGCGGTACGGAGCCTCGCCTCGGTGGTGGACGAGCTGGTCGCCGCCCGCCGCGCCGGCCGGCTGCCCGAGCGCACCGTCCACAACGACGCCAAGGCCGACAACGTGCTGGTGGACCTGCGCACGGGCGAGGGCCTGTGCATGATCGACCTCGACACTGTCGGCCCGGGGGTCGTCCTGTTCGACTTCGGCGACCTGGTCCGCAGCATGGCGGCGGGCGCCGCCGAAGACGACGTGGTGGCGGGCGGGGCCGAGGACGACGCCGGACCTCCCCGGGTGCGGCGGGGCCTGCTGGAGGCGGTGGC
>DASZJY010000199.1:0-4742 GCA_035947635.1 Acidimicrobiales bacterium
CCGGTGCCGCTCGTTGTCGTCGCCGACGTAGGTCAGGTCGAAGCGGATGGGGTGGTTGAAGTCGACCTGGAGGGTGGAGAGCTGCCAGCGCCGCCCGATGGCGTCGTGGAGGTGCACGTCGATCTTCGGGCCGTAGAAGGCGCCTTCACCCTCGGCCACCTTGTAGGGGAGCCCGGACGCCTCGATCGCCTCGAACAGCGCGGCGGTCGCCCGCTCCCAGTCCTCGTCGCTGCCGACCGACTTCCCCTCCGGCCGGGTGGCGAGCTCGGCCTCGAAATCCTCGAAGCCGAACGTCCGCAGCACCCGCAGGACGAAGTCGAGCAGCGACCGCAACTCCGGGATGATCTGCGACGGCTCGCAGAAGATGTGGCTGTCGTCCTGGGTGAAGCCCCGGGTCCGCAGCAGGCCGTGGACGACGCCGGAGCGCTCGTAGCGGTACACCGTCCCGAACTCGAACAGCCGCAGGGGCAGCTCCCGGTAGGACCGGAGCTGGCTGCGGTAGACGAGCAGGTGGAACGGGCAGTTCATGGGCTTGGGGTAGTAGGGCGCCCCCTCCAGCTCCATGGGCGGGTACATCGACTCGGCGTAGAAGCCGAGGTGGCCGCTGATCTCCCAGAGGGTGGAGCGGGCCAGGTGCGGGCTGTACACGTACTGGTAACCCGAGGTCTCGTGCTCGACGCGGGAGAACTCCTCCATCAGCCGGCGCACCATCGCCCCGTTGGGGTGCCAGACGGCCAGCCCCGCGCCCAGCTCCTCGGGGAACGAGAACAGGCCCAGCTCGGGGCCCAGCCGGCGGTGGTCCCGCCGTTCGGCCTCTTCGAGGCGGTGGAGGTGCTCGGCCAGCGCCTTGGGGGACTCCCACGCCGTCCCGTAGATGCGCTGGAGCATCGGCCGGCGCTCGTCGCCTCTCCAATAGGCGCCGGCCACCCGCATCAGCTTGAAGGCGCCCAGCCTTGACGTCGTCGGCACGTGCGGTCCCCGGCAGAGGTCGACCCAGCCGTCGTTGCGGTAGGTGCTCACGACCGACCCGGCCGCCCCCTCCCCGGCGTCGACCCCCTCGATGATCTCCACCTTGTAGGGCTGGTCGGCGAAGCGGGCCAGACCCTCCTCGCGGGACAGCTCCTCTCGGACGAACGGCTGGCCCTCCTCGACGATCTCCCGCATGCGGGCCTCGATGCGAACGAGGTCGTCCTCGGTGAAGTGGGCGCCGCCGGGAAGGTCGAAGTCGTAGTAGAAGCCGTCCTCGACTGGCGGGCCGATGGCGTACTTGGCGCCGGGGAAGAGGTCGCACACGGCCTGGGCCAGGACATGGGCGGTGGAGTGGCGGAGGACGGCCCGGCCCTCGTCGGAGTCGGCCGTGACGATGGCGACCGACGCCCCGTCGGGCAACGGGGAATTGAGGTCGATCTGGGCGCCGTCGAGGCGCGCCGCCACCGCCGCCTCGGCCAGGCGCCGGCCCACCGAAGCCGCCAGGTCCGCCGCCGTCGCCCCCTCGGGGAGGCGGCGGGCCGACCCGTCGGGCAACGTGACCTCGATCTCGGGGGGCATGTCGGGCCGAGAATAGCGGCGGCCCCGGGCGGTCCGAATGCGAGTATCTGGGCCGTGGACGCCGAGGCCGTTCGCTTCGAGCTCCGCCGGGTGAGGGTCGACGGCGACGAAGGCCCGATCCTCGACGGCGTCTCGCTCTCCGTCCCCGCCACCGGGCTCACCGCCATCGTCGGCCCCTCGGGGTCGGGCAAGACGACCATCCTCCGCCTGCTCAACCGCTTGGACGACCCCGATGACGGCGAGGTGCTGTTCGATGGCCGCGACGTCCGCAGCTACGACGTGCTCGACCTGCGGCGCCGGGTGCAGTACGTCGGTCAGGTGCCAGTGACGTTCCCGGGCACGGTGGCCGACAACGTGGGCGAGGGTTGGGAGGACCTGCTCCCCCGGGTGCACCTCTCCTCCGCCCTGGGCGGGCGCCGGGCCGACGTGCTGTCGGTGGGCGAGGCCCAACGCATGTGCCTGGCCCGGTCGCTCGCCCGCCGGCCCGAGTGCCTTCTCCTGGACGAGCCGACGTCGGCCCTGGACGCTGGGTCGAAGGGCGAGGTCGAGCGCCTCGTGCGCTCGCTCGCCGACGACGGCCTCACCGTCGTCATGGTCACCCATTCGACACGGCAGGCCGCCGACCTGGCCGACCGGGTCGTGGCCGTGCGGCCGTCCGGCACCGGTCGCCCGGAGGACCAGTGGACGACCTGAGCGGCGGCATCTCGGCGGCCGACGTCGGACTGGCCCTGTTGCTGTGCGCGGTGGCCGTCGTGGTGTCGCGGGTGCGGCGGGCCGACCTGGAGACCGACATCGTCGTCGCCACCGTCCGCTCGTTCGCCCAGCTGCTGGCCATCGGCTTCGTCCTCGAGTTCGTGTTCGAGGGTCGCGGCATCCTCACCCCTCTGGTGCTCGCGGTGATGATCGGCACCGCCACCCTCACCTCTGGCGCCCGGGCCCGGCGGGTGCCCGGCTCCCGGCGGATCGCCATCGCGTCGCTGGCGGTCGCCACCGCCGCCACGCTCGGGCTCCTGATCGTCCTCGGCATCGTGCCCGCCGTCCCCCGGGCCGCCATCCCCCTGGGGTCGATGATCCTCTCCAACGCCATGAACACGACCTCGCTGGTCATGACCCGGCTCCACGACGACCTGGCGTCGCACCGCCGGGAGGTGGAAGCCCGCCTGAGCCTGGGCCAGACGGCCACCGAGGCGTCCGCCCCATGGCACCGCTCGGCGCTGCGGACGGGGATGCTCGTCATCGTCGACAACACCAAGGTCGTCGGCCTGGTGGCGCTGCCGGGCGCCATGACCGGGATGCTGTTGGCGGGCGCCTCGCCGTCGGCCGCCATCCGGCTGCAGCTGGTGGTGATGTACATGCTCCTCGCCGGCAACGCCTTCGCCGCCCTCGTCGCCGGCCGCCTCACCGTGGGGCGGCTGTTCACCTCTGACCACCAGCTGATCCGGTCGCTCCGGCGGGTGCCGGCCTAGGATCGGCGTAGCTGCAGGGAGGGTGCGGTGACCATCGAGACCACCTGGGTTCGGTTGCTGTTCGGCAGCCCCGGCCGGATCCTCGCCACCGCCGCCACCCTCTTCGTGCTCATCGTGGCCGCTCCCGTCGTGCTGGCCATCGTCGGGCTCTGGGTCGTCGCCGTCCTCATCTGCCTGGTCGGCCTTGCCTGCGTGGCCGCCATCGCCTTCGCCATGCTCCCGGGCCGCCACCACCGACGCTGACGAAGCGTCGACACATCCGCCCGAGCCACCGCGGGCGAGGTGCGGCGCGGCGGAGCGTCCTCACGAGGGCGGCTCGCGCTGGGCCGCCGCCACGATCGCCGCCACCGATCGATCGACGTCGGCCTCCGTCGTGCTCCAGTTCGAAACCGAGATGCGCATGAGGCGCCGGCCGTGCCAGGTGGTCGCACCCATCCAGCACTCGCCCGAGCGCTGCACTCGGTCGACGACCCGGTCGGTCCGTTCGTCGTCGCCGAAGCTCACGAGCACCTGGTTGAGCACGACCTCGTTGGCGATGCCGACACCTTCGACCGCGGCGAGCTGCCCGGCGAACCGGCGGCTGAGGGCGCAGCATCGCTCCACCAGCTCGGCCACCCCGGTGCGGCCCAGCTGGCGCAGGGCCGCCCAGGTGGCGAAGGCCCGCGCCCGCCGTGACGACTCGAGGACGTAGTCGCTGGGCGCCCTCAGACCCCCTTGGCCTTGGCCGGTGAGGTACGCCGCCGTGTAGGCCATGGCCGCGGCGTGCGGGCCGGGACGAGCACAGAAGGCGTAGCCGCTGTCGTAGGGGACGTTGAGCCACTTGTGACCGTCGGTCCCCCACGAGTCGGCCTCCTCCACACCGGCGGTGAGGTGGCGGGTGGCCGGGCTCGCCGCCGCCCAGAGCCCGACCGCACCGTCGACGTGCACCCAGGCTCCATGGTCATGGGCGGCTGCAGTCGCCTGGCTGAGGTCGTCGAAGGCGCCGCTGTTGACATTGCCTGCCTGCAGGCACACGATCGTCGGCCCGGTCGGCCCTCGGGAAAGGACCCGTCGGAGGTCCCCAATGTCGATCGCGCCCTGGGCGTCGGTGGCGACCGGCTCCAGCGCGCCGGCACCCAGACCGAGCAGCCGCAGCGCCCGGTCGATGGTGGCGTGGCGCTCTGCGTTGGCGACCACCCGCACCGGCGGAGCGCCGGTCAGTCCCCGTTGCTCAACGTCCCAACCGGCCTCCGAGAGCACGTGATGGCGGGCGGCGGCGAGACAGACGGTGTTGGCTCCCTGCCCGCCGGTGACGAACCCGAACGAGGCGTCCGGCGGCAGTCCCAGGAGTTCCTCGAGCCACTCGCCGGCCACCTCTTCGACCACCGCGGCCCCCGGTGACGTCCACCCGTTGAAGGCGGGCTGGTCCCACGCGGTCGTCAGGACCTCCGCCCCGGTGGGCGCGTCCAGGGCACCGCCGACGACGAAACCGAAATAGCGCGGACCGGTCGTCGCCACGAGAGCCGGCTCGACCGCGTCGGCCAGCTCGTCGACGACCGCCCGTGCGGGAGTAGGCCCGTCGGGCAACGGGCCGAGGCGTGCCCGGACCGCGTCGAGGTCGACGTCGTGGGGGAACACCGGCCGCTCGGTCACCTGCTCCCGGTACTCAGCGGCACGCGTCGCCGCGTGGGCCAACAGCTCGCGGAGAGAAGTCACGTCTCATCTTGCCCGCCGCAGGGAAGACTGAGA
>DASZJY010000200.1:0-7207 GCA_035947635.1 Acidimicrobiales bacterium
GCCCAGCCCGCACCTCGATCCCCATGCGTCCCGCCGCTTCCCTGATGGCGGTGGCACACGTCACCGCCCGGGCGGGCCCGTCGAAGGACGCGAACAGCCCGTCGCCGGCTGTGTCGATCTCCTGTCCGGCGAACCGGTCGAGCTGTCGGCGCGCCATCGCCAGATAGGCCTCCAGGCGGTCGCGCCAGCCGCTGTCACCCAAGGCGACGGCCTGTTGGGTGGAGCCGACGATGTCGACGAAGAGCACGGTGGCGAGGACGCGGTCCACCTTGGGGAGAGGTCGGTTACCGGTGACGAACGCCTCGATCTCGTCGATCACCGCGTCGGAGTCGCCCACGAAGAAGGGATGGTCGACGCCGGGCAGCTCCACCAGCTCGGCGCCCGGGATGTGTCCGGCCAGGTACCGTCCGTGCGCCACTGGCGAGAAATGGTCGTCTGTCCGGTGCACGACGAGGGTCGGCACCCGGACCGACGGCAGCACATGGCGGATGTCGACCGAGAGGGCGATCCGCATGAGGGCGGCGGCCGTCCCCGGGGTGGCAGCCAAGCGCTCCCACGCGGCCAGCCAGTTCCTGAACCGCTCGTCGTCGGCCAGAGAAGGGGCGACATGAGCAGCCAGCCCGCCCTGGCCCCACGCCGCCGTCACCGCCTCGATGAGCGTTTCGAGGACATCGGGATGCCAGCCGACGGGGTACTCCTCGTCGGCGTAGAAGCGGGGCCAGGCGCCGTACACGACGAGCGACGACACTCGCTCGGGGTGGCTCGCGGCATAGAGGATGCTCTCGACTCCTCCCTCGCCGAACCCGAGGACGACGGGCCGCGGCGCGCCCACCGCATCGAGCACGGCGCTCAGGTCGGCCATGCGCTGCTCGAGAGTGGGGAGGCGGTCGAGGGGCACGGGATCGGAGAGGCCGGTGCCCCGCCGGTCGAACTGGATCAGCCGGGTGAACGAGGCGAGCCGCCGCAGCGACCGGGCCAGCTTGGGCTCGTCCCACCGGTGCTCGCTGTGGGAGAGAAGCTCGGCAACGAGTACGAGGTCCACCGGTCCGTCGCCGACCACCTGGTAGGCGATGTAGGCGTCGCCGCTCCGTGCGTAGTGAGTTTGCGGTGCCGTCCACCCCGGAGTGCGGCTACTTACGATCACACCAGCTTGTCATGGGTGCCACGGACCAGGCCGGACGCGAGTGTGAGGAGCGGGCCTTGCGGCCCGCCCCTCACACTCTCGGCCTACTGGCCGCCGGATCAGGTACCGGCGATCGAGTTGCCGACGTCGGAGAACTTCTCGGCGGCCTCGTCGCCGAGGAAGTCGAGGGCCACGATGCAGACGACGGCGATCAGAGCGAGCAGCAGCGCGTACTCGACCAGGGCGGCGCCACGCTCGTTCTCGACGCGGGAGCGGATGAACGAGGAAACCACGTGCTGCCAGTAGGCGAGGAACTCCATTTTGATTCTCCTGTTTGCGTTCGGGTCCCGTTGTGGACCTTGTACCTCTTTCATCGGCGAGCCGAGGGCGGACTGGATGGGCCGATCGACTCAACTGGGTTGGCGGTGGCCGCCCGCTGGGCCGGACGCGAAGAGGAGCGGGCCGGGTGGCCCGCTCCTCTCGCCCTGGTCGGCGCCAGCCGGCCGGTCAGGTGCTTGCGATCGAGTTGCCGACGTCGGAGAACTTCTCGGCTGCTTCGTTCCCGAGGAAATCGAGGGCCACTATGCAGACGACGGCGATCAGGGCCAGCAGGAGGGCGTACTCGACGAGGGCGGCGCCCCGCTCGCTCTTGACCCGGGTCCGGATCCAGGGCTCGACCATCTGCTCCCAGAAACCGATGATGTCCATCTCTCTTGACTTCCTTCAGCTCGGGGCCCTCTAGGGCCCGTCACCGAAGCCATCGGCCGAGCCCGCTGTTTGCTGCATGGGTCGATCGACTCATTCGCCGGTTCTCACACTGAGCGCCCGCGGCCCGGGCTCGCGGCGAGGTGCTCGTCCGACGTTTCGCCGTGAGCTCGGCCGTCGCGACGCCGAGAGTGCGGCGTTCGCCCGGAGTACTGACCAGCCGGAGGTCCCGGGGGCATCACAGCTCTCGCCGCACCCGCCCGCTGACGGAAGGCCGGGGCGTAGCTGACCGAAGCGGATGCAGATCGCAGGCCTCGCGGCAGGACCTGCGTTGGCCGCGGACGGCCCACTCGGGGCCACCAGGAACATGGCCCCCCCGAGGTAGCCCCGAGGACGTCCGAGGGCCAGTGGGCGCCGCCGACGGCGTCCGCCACCAGGACGGCGAGCGAGGCGAGTACCCCCGCCCCCATGATCGAGGGCACGAAGACCCGCAGCGCCGCCGGGTCCCCGATGTCGTCCTCCACGTCGGCGGTCCAGCGGAGCGCCCGGGCGCGCCACGGCATCACGCCGCGTCCATTGGGCCTGCTCGCAGATCTCGACGGTCCCCCGCGCCCCGTCGACAGTGATCGTCATGCCCGTCCGGATGCTCGTGGTCGCTCCCTCGGCGTTGAGGACGGCGGGCCGGTCGAACTCGCGGGCCCACGATGGCGGCATGGGACAGCGGGCCCCCCTCCATGACGATGGCGGCGGTCTAAACTGAGAGCACGTTCGTAGTAGAGACGAGGGAGGCCGGAGGAGCTGTGGCGCGCACAAGCGATGACCTGGGTCTGCTGGGGCTGTACCTGCGGGAGATAGGTCGCGAGCCCCGCCTGACCAAGGACGAAGAGACGTCGCTCGCCCAGGCCATCGAGCGCGGGCGGCGGGCCAGCGCTGAGCTTCGTAGCCAATCCGAGGTACTCACGCCCAGCCGTCGTGGCGCGCTCGAGGAGGCGGCAGCGGAGGGCGAGCGCTGCCGGCACCGGTTCATACGGGCGAACCTCCGCCTCGTCGTCGCCGTCGCCAGGCAGTGGACCGGCTCCGGGCTGGCTCTCGCCGACTTGATCCAGGAGGGGAACCTCGGGCTGATGCGGGCGGTCGAGCGTTTCGACTACCGCCGGGGCTTCCGGTTCTCCACCCTCGCGACCTGGTGCATACGCCAGGCGATTGCCCGAGCGGTGGCAAACAACGGGCGACTCGTCCGGTTGCCCGTCCGCACGGGCGAGGCGCTGCTGCGGACGCTGAAGGAGCAGCGTCGCCTCGCGGAGCGCCAAGGTGGCTCGCCTTCGCTCGCAGCCGTCGCGGCCGGCAGTGGCCAGCGACCCGAGGAGGTGGCTCGCCTGCTGCAGCTGGCGCCCGAACCTGTGTCCTTGTCGGAGACCGTTGGAGAGGATGGCCGCGAGCTCGGAGCGGCCATCACCGACGTCACCGCGACGTCACCTGCGGACGCCGCTTTCTCGGCTGAGCTCTCCGCCGAGGTCATTCGCCTGCTGGGCCTCCTGGACAGTCCTGACCGGGAGGTGATGTCGCTCCGCTTCGGCTTCGCGGATGACGAGCCGTGGAGCCTGGAGGCGATCGCCCGCGCCCTGGGTCTCTCCCGTCAGACGGTCCGCCAGAGCCAGGCACGGGCGCTGCGGACCCTCCGGCGCGCCGCGCTGGCCTCGCCGGGCGCCCGGGAGCTCCTCGCCATCTGAGGGGGTGCGATGCCGATGAGCTCAGCCGCGGGGCGACAGGGCGAGGTCCGCGGTCATCCGACGAATCAACTGGAGCGAGAGCGGCCCGCCACTCGGCGGGAAGGCTCGTGGGTCGCGCCAGAATCGGACGAACATCGCCTCGGTCAACTCCTCGGCCGAGGTGCGGCTCCCCGTGCACAGGAAGGCCGTGCAGTAGACGAGGTGACCGATCCGATCGAAGCACTGCAACAGCGCGGACTCGTCGCGCTGCAGGACGCGCTCGTGCAGCGACAGCTCCTCCTCGACGAGCTTCTCGCCAGGAACTCGGGCAGCCGCGGGGGTGGTGGTGCGATCGAGCTGCACGGCACTCACCGCGATCTCGCCGGCGCTGTTCCCGAGCACCCGACGCAATGGCGGGCGTGGGGGATGGCCTCGAGTCGCTCAGGTGCAAGCGGCGCACCGCACGCCTCGCACAAGCCGTAGGTCCCGAGGCTGATCCGGGCTAGAGCGTCCTGGATCTCCACGACGGCCTCCCGGGCTCGGCTCGCACCGGCCTCGGCCAGCTCCCGCTCTAGTCGACTGTCCACATCCGTGTGGCCTGTGAGCAGCTCTGCCCTGGCATCGTGGTCAGCGCTCTCGGCCACCTTGGCCTGCAGCTCTTCCTCCAGTGCCACCCGGAGACGCGCGAGCACGCCTGCCGACAGGCGTGAGACGTGAGAAACCGGTTCGTGTACCGACGTAGTCATCGCAAGCCCTCTCGACTTGTGCCGATCGGTCGGGCCGGCAGGCCGGCTCGACCGGGGACGCTACGAGCAGACAGCTCGTGGGGAGCGCAAAGGCCATCGTAACCATGGAACACATAGCCCGCCCAGTCAATCAGCACTGCTAATGACCTTCGGGCGACGCCCGGACCCCGCCTCAGTCGCCCAGCACCCAGAACAGCATGGCGGGGTCGCCGGTGAGATTCCGCCACCCGGACACCGCCACGCGTCTGGCCAGGACGGCGTCTCCGGCCCGCATGACGGGGGTGTCCGAGCCGATGGTCACCTGCACGAGGCCCGATGCCACCAGGACGAGCTCCGGCCCTTTGTGGACGATGTCAGGGGCACCCGACTCACCGGGTGTGAGGCGGATGAGGTAAGCACGGAGGCCGGCGTTTGGATCGTCGAACAGGGGGCTGGTCGCCGGGGTCGACGCCCGAGGACGACGGGCGAGGAGGTAGCCGGATTCCGGGGCGGTGGACAACAGGTCGTCCACGCTGACCCCCAGCCGCTCCGAGAGCAGGATCACCGTGTCGAGAGACAAGCCGCGTCGGCCTCCCTCGGCCTGTGAGATGGCGCTCGGCGAGACCTCGAGGAGCCGGGCGAGGTCGCTCTGCGTGAGGTTCCGCTCCTGGCGGAGCCGCTCGAGCCCGCGAGCCAGCCTTCCCAGCGCCCTCTCGTCGCTGAGGCGGATCTCCCCTTCGGCCACCTGCAGGCGCAAGAGCCTTCCCTGCACCAACGCCGAGCGGCCCTCGGCCTTGATCACCCGAAGGTGGCCGTCTGCGACCTCGAGCACACACTGCGTGACACGGGTGATCCGTTCCAGGAAGGTGCTGCCCAGCGCCCTGCGGGGCGCCCGCCAATACGCCAGCGCACCGACGTCGAACAGCTGAGGACACACTCGACTGAAGAACCCGACGGCTCGATCCGACCCCCAACGCCGGGCCAAGCGGTCGAGGCTGTCGACGACGACGCAGCCGGGCGGGCTTCCGCGTGCTCCTTCCAGGATCGCCATCTCCAGGACGGCGGGATCACCGAGAGGTCCTCGCGCCCGGGCGTCGAGCACGGTCACCTCCGGGTGGAGGCGCAGCCGCAGGCGGTCCGGGGCGGTGCTGGCCGTGACGTAGAGGCAGGGCTGGCCCCGTCGGACGGCCTCGGTGAGCAGCGCGTCCTCGAGCGGCCGGACAACCTCGGGGGCGTCGACGACCCAGACGATGTTGTCGCCCAGGATCAGGCCGCCGAGCAACTCGTCGAGATCGGCGACGCCGCTCCGCAGCCGTTCACTCCCCATTGAGACCGGCACTCTCTCCTCCTCCGCCTCCTCCAAGAAGCGCTGCTAACAGTTATAGCCGACCCACTTAGCAGCTGCCAGGCTAACGACGTAGCCGCAAGAGCTGTTGCCCGGTGTCCGCCGAGCGCACACCGCGCCCATACACGAAGGAAAAGGGGACCATCGATGTGCTTCAAGAACTTGCCCATCGAGTTCGATGAGAGCGGCAAAGCCCGGCTGCGCGAGGGGGTCGCCGACCCATACTCGCTGAACGCCGCCGAGCCCAAGCGCTACGTGCGCCGGCGGGAGGGCCCCGGCGCCCAGCTGGCCGCCCCGCCCCGCCTGCGGGACTGGAACATCGATCCCATGACCCGGGTCGCCGGCGCCCTGGCCGTGCACACGGTGCTCGACCTGGAGAACCGCAAGGCGGTCGAGGCCCACTCGAGGGCGATGCTCTTCCGCGGTTACGAGATCATCCTCGAAGGGCGCGACCCCCGCGACGCCATCGACATCTCCTCCCGGGCCTGTGGAGTGTGTGGCGGCACCCACGCAACCGTCTCGGCGCTCGCCATCGAGCAGGCCTTCGGCATCGTCCCGCCGCCCCTGGGCGTGGAGGTGCGCAACCTGGGCGAGGTGGGCGAGATGTTCTACGACCATCCCCTGCACCTGGGCGTACTGGCCGGTCCCGACTACTCGACGTCCGTGCTGGCGGCGACCAACCCGGAGCTCGTGAGCCGGGCCGAGAAGACGCTGGCGCCCAACGCCGACATCCACGGCTACACCACCATCAAAGACATCATCGACGCCCTCAACCCCCTCACCGGCAAGATCTACCTGGAGGCCCTGGAGTGGACCCGGGTGGGGCGGATCATGTGCATGCTGATGTACGGGAAGTTCCCCCACCCTTCGACGCTGGTGCCGGGCGGCGTTTCCACCACCATCACAACGTCGACGTTCAACGAGTACTACAGCCAGCTGGGCAAGATCATCGACTGGTGCAAGGTGGTCTGCCGCATCTGGGACGACGTCTGCGACTTCTTCCTTGAGGCCAACCCCGACTACGAGCTGGTCGGCGCCCGTCCCAACAACCTCATCCAGACCGGCATCTGGGACGACTCCGAGGCCTACGACGCCACCTACTCCAACGTCAACCAGTGGGGCAACCGTCGGTGGGCCAAGCCCGGCATCATCGTCGACGGACAGCTGCGCACCACCGACCTCACCGACATCAACATGGGGATCGAGGAGTTCGTCGACCACGCCTTCTACGACGACTGGACCAAGACGGGAACGGCCCGGTTCGCCCACGACCCCTTGGGCAACCCGCTGTCGCCGTACCACATGTGGAACAAGGTCACCATCCCCCGCCCCGCCGCCACCAGCTTCAAGGACAAGTACACGTGGTCCACCGCGCCTCGGTGGGACCGCCTGAGCATGGAGACCGGAACCTACGGGCGCATGTGGACGACTGCGCTGGCCGCCTCCACCCCCGAGAACCCGTTCTTCGAGGGGACGGGGGACGGCCTGCGGATCCTCCTTCCCAGGCACGCCCTGCCCGAGACCGAGGTGTACTGGCCGGTGCCCGCACCATCAACGCTCTTGAGCGACTGAGGGGGCGGGCCTACGCCATGGCCTTCAC
>DASZJY010000201.1:0-5059 GCA_035947635.1 Acidimicrobiales bacterium
GCCCGTCCTCGATCGCCCCGGGCGCTCGGCGCGCAGCAACCAGCGATATCACCGCATCGGCAGTGAATCCCAGCGAGCCGCTGAAAGACCCGTCGATGACCTTCAGGTCGAGGAAGTAGGCGCTCCAGGCCGAGAGAAGCCGCCCGGGCGTCTCCACCAGGGCCGAGTACAGGGTGTCGACGTACCACCCCCGTCGCAGGAGCTGGGGCTCGAATCTCTCCTCCCGGACCCGCCGACGGAGGAAGATCAGAGCGGCCACCCCGACGCCGAGCAGGCACAGCGCGCTGGTGGCGATGGCCAGGGCGAGCTTGGTGGACCCGCTCAGTCCCAGGTGGTGGAGGTGGTCGTGGAAGACGGGCTCGAGCCAGGACTCCATGAAGTGGAGGTCACCGAACGGCAGGTTGAGGGCTCCGCCCACCACCGACAGCACGCCCAGCACGATCAGGGGGAGGGCCATCGTCGGCGGCGACTCGTGGGGCCGGAAGTCCCCGTGGGCGCCGCTGGCATGGGCGCCGCCGTGGGCACCGGCCGCTGCCGGCTCGTGCTCGGGCTCGGCTTCGGCCTGCTCCGGCGTGCGCGACACGGCCTCGCGCCAACGCTCGTCGCCGTAGAACACGAGGAAGACCTGGCGGCTCATGTAGTAGGCGGTGAGCAACGCCGTCACCAGGCCGACGGCCCACAGCACCGGGTAGGTGTCGTAGGCGTTGGCGAGGATGTCGTCCTTCGACCAGAAGCCGGCGAAGGGCGGGATGCCGGCGATGGCCAACCAGGCGGCGATGAAGGTGATCGACGTGATCGGCATCCAACGGCGGAGGCCGCCCATGCGCTTCATGTCCTGCTCGTCGTGCAGCCCGTGCATCACCGAGCCGGCCCCGAGGAAGAGCAGGGCCTTGAAGAACGCGTGGGTGACCATGTGGAAGACGGCGGCGACGTAGGCCCCGCACCCCACGGCGAGGAACATGTAGCCGAGCTGGGAGATCGTGGAGTACGCCAGCACCCGCTTGATGTCGTTCTGGGCGCAGGCGATGGTGGCGGCGAAGAAGGCGGTGACCGCCCCCACGATGGCGACGATGACCGCGGCGTCGTGCGCCATGTCCAGGAGGGGGTTGATCCGCACCATCAGGAAGACCCCGGCGGTCACCATGGTGGCGGCGTGGATCAGGGCAGAGACGGGCGTGGGGCCCTCCATGGCGTCGGGGAGCCATACGTAGAGCGGCAGCTGGGCCGACTTCCCCACCGCCCCGAGGAAGAGCAGCATGACGATGGCGGTGGCGGTCACCTCCGACAGCTCCGAAGCCCCCTCCAGGACCTCGGTGTACCGAAGCGTCCCGAAGGTGGCTAAGATCAGGAACATGGCGACCATGAACCCGAAGTCGCCCACCCGGTTGATGACGAAGGCCTTCTTGCCGGCCGCCGGCGCCGCCGGTCGCTCGAACCAGAACGAGATCAGGAGGTAGGAGCACGCCCCGACGCCCTCCCACCCGAGGAAGGTCAAGAGGAAGCTGTCGGCCAGCACCAGCACGAGCATCGAGAAGGCGAAGAGGTTGAGGTACACGAAGAACGTCGAGTAGCGCTCGTCGCCGTGCATGTAGCCGATCGAGTACAGGTGGATGAGGGCGCCCACACCGGTGACGAACAGGGCCATCGTCACCGAGAGGGGGTCGGCCAGGAACCCGACGTCGACGCGGAGGTCCCCGGCCGGGATCCATGAGAAGAGCTCTTGGACGAAGTGGCGCTCTTCGCCGTGCTCGCCGAGGAGGTCGGCGTAGACGAGCACGGTGACGACGAACGACGCCCCCATCATGGCCGTGGCCAGATAGCCCGCCTTGGGGTCGCCCAGGCGGCGCCCGCAGGCGAGGAGCACCAGGAAACCGGCCAGCGGGAGGGCGGGGATCAGCCAGACGGCGTGGCGCACGGGCGGCCCTCAGCCCCGCAGCAGCGAGGCGTCGTCGGCGGTGGCGTCGGTCCTTCGGCGGAAGATGGCGACGATGATGCCGAGGCCCACCACCACCTCGGCGGCGGCGACCACCAGGACGAAGAACACGACGGACTGCCCGCCGATGTCGTCGAGCATCCGGGCGAAGGTGACGAACGTGAGGTTGACGGCGTTGAGCATGAGCTCGACGCACATGAACATCACGAGCACGTTCCGCCGCACCAGGAGCCCCACGGCGCCGATCGTGAAGAGCATGGCCGCCAGCGAGAGGTACCACGCGCCGGGAACGCTCATACCGGTTCCCTCTCAGCGCTGACCTCGGCCGGTTCGTCGGCCGTCGCCCCGGCAGGCTCGCCGCCTGCGCCCTCGTCCGTCTTACCGTCGCCGGACACGACGGGAGTGGCGTCCTCGGACTCCTCCCTTGATCGACGGGTCAGCACCACGGCTCCGATGACGGCGATCACGAGCAGCACGGAGGTGAGCTCGAAGGCGAGGAGATAGCGGGTGAAGAGCGAGCGGGCCAGCTTCTCGACGTTGGAGCCGGGGCCCCCGACCGCTCCCGCCACCGAGGGCGCACCGGTGACCCAGTGGCTGCGGGCCAGGAGGAGCACCTCGACGAGTCCCAGGACACCGGCCAGGGCGGCGGCGACGCGCTGGCCCCGCAGCGGCTCGGTGCCGAGGTCTTCGGAGCGGTCGACGCCGAGGAGCATGATCACGAACAGGAACAGCACGACGATGGCCCCGGCGTAGACGATCACCTGGACGGCGGCGAGGAAGTGGGCGGCCTGGGCGACGAAGAGCACGGCCACGCCGAAGAGGGTCATCACCAGCATGAGGGCGGCGTGCACCGGGTTCTTGGAGAGGATGACCCCCAGGGCCCCGATGAGGGTGGCCAGGCCGGCGACCACGAAGACGGCCCAATCCATGTCAGCTCTCCACGGTGACGTTGCGGTCGGGAGGCGGCGACACCTCGAGGACGTGGGGCTCGTGCTCCTCCATGCCGGGAGCGTCGGATTGGCCTTTCTCGGGGGCGCGCACGCCGAAGCCCAGGTCGCCCGACCACGCCACCCTCCCCTCGTAGGCAGCCACGCCCGACGGCGAAGTGGCCCGAACCCAGGCCGACGTGTGCTCCTCGTCGCCGGGACGCCAGTCCTCCCAGGGCAGCTTCTTGGCAAGGCCCTCGTCGTCGACCAGCAGCTCCTCCCGGGTGTAGATGGCGTCGTCGCGGTTGGTGAAGGAGAACTCGAACAGCTTCGACTCGGTGATGGCCTCGGTAGGGCAGGCCTCCACACAGAGGTCGCAGTGGATGCAGCGCAGGTAGTTGATCTCGTAGACGAACCCGTAGCGCTCACCCGGGGAGACGGGGGCGTCGGGCGGGTTGTCGGCGCCCCGCACGTAGATGCACCGGGCCGGGCACACGCCGGCGCAGAGCTCGCAGCCGATGCACTTCTCCATGCCGTCCTCGTAGCGGTTCAGGACGTGGCGCCCGTGAAAGCGCACCGGCTTGGGCCGCTTGACGTCGGGATAGCGGTTGGTCACGCGGGGCTGGAACATCTGCTTGAACGTGACCTTGAACCCGTCGAGGTAGCCCATCAGCGTCGCCTCCCCTGGTTCCGCCCCCGTGCCTGCACCTAGATGACTGCTGTTCTATCGCGGGGCCCAGCGACTGAGCCTGCGAAGTCGCAGCCCAGCGCTTCGGGCCGAAGGCCCGACCCGAGTAGATCAGCAGTCATCGAGCCCTGATCTCCGCGGCGGCCATGGCTTCGGTCGCCTCGCTCTCGTCCTCACCCGTGCGCAGGGCCGCGGCCAGGCCCGCCCATGCCACAGCCCCGACCGCGAAGGCGCCGCCCAGCACCCAGAGCTGGTTCCAGCCCTCGTCGCGCCCGATGCGCAGGGCGCCGATGAGCAGGAGCCAGAACAGCGAGAGCGGGATCAGCTTCTTCCAGCCCAGGTCCATGAGCTGGTCGTAGCGTAGCCGAGGGAGCGTGGCCCGGAACCACACGTACACGAAGAGGAAGGCGCCCAGCTTGAGCATGAACCAGACCACCGGCCACAGGTCGGGCAGGAACCCGATCTCGGGGCCGTTGGGGCCGCCGAGGAAGAGGGTGACGGCGACCGCCGAGATCGTGATCGTGTTCATGAACTCGGCGAGGAAGAAGAGGGCGAAGCGGATGGACGAGTACTCGGTGTGAAACCCGCCTACCAGCTCCTGCTCGGCCTCGACCAGGTCGAAGGGCGGACGGTTCACCTCGGCGGTGGCGGCGATCAGGAAGATCACGAAGGGCACGCCGCCGAGGGCCCACAGGTTCCAGCTCCACCGGGCCTGGTTGGCGACGATGTCGTGGGTGGAAAGCGAGCCGGCGGCCAGCACGACCGCCGCCACGGCGAGGCTCATGGCCGCCTCGTACGAAACCATCTGGGCCGAGGCCCGCACCGAGCCGAGGAGCGGGTACTTCGATCCCGATGACCATCCGGCCAGCATGACCCCGTATACCGCGATGGACGACATGGCCAGGAGGAACAGGATGCCCACCGGTGGGTCGGCCAGCTGGAGATAGGTCTCCCTCCCGGCGATGGAGATCGTGCCGCCGATGGGGATGATGGCGAAGGACGCGAAGGCGGGGATGGCCGACAGGTACGGGGCGAGACGGAACACCTTCTTGTCGGCCTGCTCGGGGAGGAGGTCCTCCTTGAAGAAGAGCTTGATGCCGTCGGCGATCGTCTGGAGCATCCCCCATGGCCCCGCTCGGTCGGGACCGATGCGGGCCTGCATGTCGGAGATGACCTTGCGCTCGAACCAGATCATCATCATCACGGCGACGAGCAGGAAGACGAAGACGACGAGCACCTTGCCCAGCACGATGAGCACGACCGTGAGGTCGATGCCCTCGGCGAAGAGCGGATCGCCAGGCGTCAACGGGCGCCACCCCCAGCGGGCTTGCGGCTCACCGTCTCCACCCGGACGTCGGTGATGAGCTGGGTGGCGTCGATGAGATCGGCGGCACCTTCGCCCGGCTGGTTGAAGTCGACGGATGCCGACCCCCGGGGGACACCGGGGTCGGCGGCCGCCTCCAGCACGAGGGAGGCCCGCGCCGACGTCACCCTGACCCAGTCACCGGGGCG
>DASZJY010000202.1:0-1805 GCA_035947635.1 Acidimicrobiales bacterium
GCCCTCGCCGACGGCCGCGCCGCCCCGTGCGGCGCCATCCCCGCCGGCGGCCGCCGCGGTGAGGACCCGCCCGTCGTCGGCGGGGACGACGGCTGCTCCGGCGGCGTCGCCCCCCGCAGCGGGGCGCCGGCCGGCGACGCCCAGTCCCGTCCTCATCTACGTCCTGGACGGCCTCCGGGCCTTCGATCAGCGCTTCCACGGCTGACGCCGGCCCACGCCATCGGGGCCGAGGCCGGCCCGGTACCTTGGGCCCGGTGGCAGCCAAGGTGATCCGGGTGATGGTCGTGGACGACACGCCTCACGTCCTGCGGATGCTCACCTCGATGCTCGAGATCGACGGCTTCGATGTCGTGTCGCAGGCCACGAGCGGGGCCGAGGCCATCGAGCGCCTCGAAGAGGCCGATCCCGACGTCGTCGTCATCGACTACAAGATGCCGGCCATGGACGGGCTCACCGCGGCCAGGGAGCTGCGGTTGCGCCGCCCCGACCAGGTCGTGGTCCTTTACACCGCCTACATCGACGCCGCCCTCGAACGGCAGGCGGCCGAAGCGGGCGTGGCCCTGTGCCTCGACAAGATCGAGGGCCTGGCGTCGCTCGAGCGCGAGATCAGCCGCCTCTGCAGCAGCCTGACCTGAGGCGGCCGAGCATGTCGATGACTAGGAGCGTGTTGATCTGCTCAGGTGGGGCCTTCGGCCCGAAGCGCCGACCAGCAGCTGCGCGGTCTCATGCGGCTGGTCGGTGCAATGGAGCAACACGCTCCTAGCGGCTCAGCAGCAGGAACTGGATGATGCCGGCGCCGAGGATGGCGACGAGGAGCAACCCCAGGGCGATGACCGTGCTCCGTCTCACTCGCCCCTCAATCCCGGGCCGGCTCGATGCGCACGGCGTCGCCCGCGCCCAACCTCAGCTCCTCGGCCGCCGACCGCCGGTCCAGGGCGACCGAGACCAGCCCGTACGAGTCGACCACCAACCCCACCTGGCCGGAAGAGAGCTCGGCGTAGGACACCGCCCGGACGGCCGTCCTCGAGCGCTCCCCCATACGGAGCACCAGGGGCGACCCGAGGTCGTCGATCTCGGCAGGGTCCACGTTCAGCTGGGCGTTGCCGAACCTGTCGACCCAGAGCACCTCGCTCTCCACCCCACCCTCCTCCACCCGGGAGAGGGGCAGGATCCCGGGCATGAGCAGGTTGGGGTCGACGGGCTCTCCCAGCTCGTCGAGCTCGGCACCGTTGCAGAGATGGGCGGCCACCGGTGCGAAGACGTCCCGGCCGGCGAAGGTCGGCCCGGGGGCGGGCAGGTGGAACTCCTCGTTGGTGAGGGCGACGACCCGGCGGGCCCCACCGGCCAGGGCGACGGCCGGGGCCAGAAGGCCGTTGTCCGGGCCCAGCAGCACCGACCGCGGCTCCTCCTCCCCCTCCTCCGGGGGCCCTCCCACGACCTCCACCGCCACCGCCTTGCGGTCGGTGGCCACACCCGGGTCCACGACGGCGAGCACGACCCCCGGTGGCAGGTACTGCATGGTGCGGGCAAGGACGAGGCCGCCAGCCCGAACGTCGTGGGGCGGCACCTGGTGGGCGATGTCGATGACGACGGCACCGGGCGCCATCCCCCTGATGACCGCCTTCACCACCCCGACGAACTCGTCCTCCAGCCCGTAGTCGGACAGGAACCAGAGGTTGTCGAACCTCACCCGGCCTGGGTGTAGGTGCTGGCCAGGTAGCGGTCCACGTCGTCCTCCCGGACCCGGTAGGACTTGCCCACCCGCACGGCGGCCAGCTGGCCGGCCTTGATGAGCCGGTAGACGG
>DASZJY010000203.1:0-9127 GCA_035947635.1 Acidimicrobiales bacterium
GCGAAGCTCAGGGCTGTCGCGAGGCGCTCTTCACGTTGGGAGACAAGCCCGAGCGCAAGTGGCAGGAGGCGCGCGACGAGCTGCAAGCGATGGGGTACTCGACGACGATCGACTACCTAGCGGACGCCTGTCGCGCGGTGCTCGAGGAGACCGCGCTGCTTCCGCACACCAACCCCGGGACCCTGACGCTCGACGAGGTCGCGCTTCTCCGACCGGTCAGCGTCAGCCAGGGCTTGATGCTCGAGACTCTTTCCGAACGCCTGCTCAAGCGAGGCGGCGCGCACTTCGGCGCACCCGACAAACGCCCCGACGTTCGCCTTGCGACGCTCGAGGCGGCGGGTGAGGCGAACGTGCCGTTCACCACCGGGATCCTCGTGGGGATCGGCGAGACGCGCGACGACCGGGTCGTGGCCCTCCAGGCGATCGCCGCCGCCCACCGCCGGCACGGCCACGTGCAGGAGGTGATCGTCCAGAACTTCGCCCCGAAGCCGGGGACGGCGATGCACGCCGCCGAGCCGTGCCCGGTCGACGAGCACCTGTGGTCGGTGGCGGCGGCGCGCCTCGTCCTGCCCGACGACGTCCACGTGCAGGCTCCGCCCAACCTCTCCGACGACTTCGGCGCCCTCCTCGACGCCGGCATCGACGACTGGGGCGGCGTGTCGCCGGTCACGCCCGACCACGTCAACCCCGAGCGGGCCTGGCCCCACGCCGAGCTCCTCCGGGCCGTCACCGAGTCACGGGGGCGCACCCTCGCCCCCCGGCTCACCGTGCACCCCCGCCACGCCCTCGACGGCTCCCGCTGGCTCGACCCCGCCCTGCGGGGACCGGTGCTCGACCGCTCCGACGCCGAGGGCCTGGCCCGCGACGATCCCGCCTGGGCGGCGGGCGGAGAGGCGCCGCCTCCCCGGCTGCTCCCCCGCTCCTCCGAGCCGCCGGATGTAGCCCTCCCGCCCGGGGCGGTGGCCGCGGTGCTGGCCGGCGTGCTCGCCGGCGAGGAGCTCGGCGAGGACGAGATCGTCACCCTGTTCTCGGCCCGGGGGCCCGAGGTGGCGGCCGTCGCCCGGGTGGCCGACGAGCTGCGTCGCCGGCTCGTCGGCGACGTGGTGACGTGGGTGGCCAACCGCAACATCAACTACACCAACGTCTGCACCTTCCGCTGCCGGTTCTGCGCCTTCTCCAAGGGTCCGCTCTCGCTCAACCTCCGCGGGCAGCCGTACCTGCTGGGCATCGACGAGATCCAGCGCCGGGTGGCCGAGGCCTTCGAGGGAGGTGCCACCGAGGTCTGCCTCCAGGGTGGCATCCATCCCAGCTTCGACGGCGACTACTACGTCGACGTGTGCCGGGCGGTGGTGGAGGCCGCTCCCGGCATCCACGTGCACGGCTTCACCGCCCTCGAGGTCACCGAGGGGGCCCGGCGGCTGGGCGAGCCCCTCGCGTCGTACCTCCGGCGGCTGGTCGACGCCGGCCTGCGATCACTGCCGGGGACGGCGGCGGAGATCCTCGACGACGAGGTGCGGGCCGTCATCTGCCCCGACAAGGTCGACACCGAGGAGTGGCTTGAAGCGCATCGCACCGCCCACTCCGTCGGGCTGCGCTCGAACATCACGATCATGTTCGGCTCGATCGAGCGACCCCGGCACTGGGCCCGCCACCTCTTGCGCACCCGGGCGCTGCAGGCGCAGACGGGCGGCTTCACCGAGTTCGTCCCCCTGCCCTTCGTGCACATGGCCGCCCCCATGTACCTCCAGGGCCGGGCCCGGCGCGGGCCGACGTTCAGGGAGGCCCTGCTCATGCACGCAGTGGCACGCATCGCCTACGGCGCCCTCGTGCCCAACGTCCAGGTCTCGTGGGTGAAGATGGGCGTGGCCGGGGCCAGCCAGGCGCTGTGCGCCGGAGCCAACGACCTGGGCGGGACGCTCCTCGACGAGAACATCTCCCGGGCCGCCGGCGCGTCGCACGGCCAGCGTATGGACGAGGAGTCGTTCGCGTCGATCGCCGGGCCCCTCGGCCGCCCCCTGGAGCAGCGCACCACGCTCTACGGCCGGGTGGCGCCGGCGGTCTGAGACCACCCCGCCTCGTCGCCGGTCAGCCCGTAGGGGCGGGGCGCCCCCGGGGCTCCTCCTGCGGCGGCGTGTCGAGGATGCCCTCGAGCAGCCGCTGCGACTGCTCGGCCACCAGGACCTCGACCTGCTCGGGCCGGGTGCCCCGCGAGCGGGCGCTGTGAAGGATCAGCGACCGCGGTGAGAGCACCCGCTGCTCGAACCATGACACCACGAAGAGCAGCGAGTAGACGAGGGCGAGAGAGGCGGGGACGAAGAGCACCTCCCAGGGCGACACAGCTGACATGTTCCCCCTCGCGGAGGGGGTGAACCAAGTCATCGAGCCGAAAACTCGGCGCCTCGGCGGCCTATCGGGCGGCACCAAGAAGAGACGGCGAAGCGGGAGCCGACGTGGCCGGGCGCGCGAGCACCTTCCGACCCGCGACCTCTGGTTGGGAGGCGAGACCTCCCCGGGGCCGTACTCTCGGGTCATGGCCGAGCGACTGCCGCGCTACCGCACCGGCGACACCCTTCTCGACCGGCGGCTGCGCGAGCTGCTGCGAGCGGCGGGCGCCCGCCAGGACCTCGACCAGCTCTTCGAGATCCTCGTGTCGGCGATCGGACTGGCCGGCGACGCCGCCGACCGCCTCGACCTGAAGATCACCAACGCCGCTCTCAAGGAGATGCGCGAGGCGTTCCGGGTGTTCGCGCCCTACCAGGACGTCCCCAAGATCACGATCTTCGGGTCGGCCCGCACCCTGCCCGAAGACCCCTTGTACAGCCAGACCCGTGAGCTCGCCCGGGCGATGGCCGACGCCGGCTGGATGATCGTCACGGGGGCCGGGCCCGGCATCATGGCTGCCGGCACCGAGGGGGCGGGCCCCGAGCGGTCGATCGGCGTGAACATCCGCCTTCCCTTCGAGGAAGGCCCGAACCCCTTCATCGCCACGGATCCCAAGTTGGTGGTGATGAAGTACTTCTTCACGCGCAAGCTCATGCTCATGAAGGAGTCGGCCGGCTTCGTCGTGCTGCCCGGGGGCTTCGGCACCCTCGACGAGACGTTCGAGCTCCTCACCCTCCTGCAGACGGGCAAGGCCAACCCCGCCCCCATCGTGCTCCTGGACGTGCCGGGCGGGGGGTACTGGCGGGCGTTCGAGCGGTTCGTGTCGGCCGAGGTGGTGGGACGGGGCCTGGCCGGCTCCGACGACCTCCGCCTGTACCGCATCACCGACGACGTCACCGCCGCCACCGGTGAGGTCATGGGCTTCTACCGGAACTACCACTCGGTCCGCTGGGTGGGGCCCCGCCTCGTGGTGCGCCTGCGCGCTGCTCCCACAGCCGACGAGCTCGAGATCCTCCGCCGGTCCTTCGCCGACGTCTTCCGCCCGGGTGGCCTCGAGGCCACCGGCCCGCTCGCCGCCGAGTTGGCCGACGACGACCACGTCGACCTGCCCCGCATCGTCCTCGCGTTCGACCGCCTCCACTACGGGCGCCTGCGCGCTCTCATCGACGCCGTCAACGACCTCCCGTCGGCGCCGCCGCTGGCGCCCCCGGCCGCCGACAGCGCTCTCGCCGCCGGCTCCCCGCCCGACGACTGACCGTGCGGCTCCACAACGTCACGCTCGACGCGGTGGACGCCGCCACCCTGGCGGCGAGGGACCGAAGGCGAACCTAAGCTTCTGCCATGGGGGAGCGCCGGGCGGCGGGGATGGCCGGGGTGCTTTTCACCGACCTCGTCGGCTCGACCGACCTCATGTCGCGGGTGGGGCCTGAGCGGTTCGACGAGCTCCGCCGCGACCACTTCACCCGGCTGCGGGGCGCGGTGGCCCAGAACGGCGGCCGCGAGATCAAGACACTGGGCGACGGGATCCTCGTGGTGTTCGAGTCCGCCTCCGACGCGGTCGCCTGTGCCATGGCAATGCAGCAGGTCGTCGAGCTGCAGGCCCGACTGACGAAGGCCCCGCTCGCCATCCGGGCCGGCCTGGCCGTCGGCGAGGTGAGCTTCGAGGAAGGTGACGTCTTCGGGCCGCCGGTGGTGGAGGCGGCCCGCCTCGTTGCCCAGGCCCAGGGCGGCCAGATCCTGGCGACCCACGCCGCCCGGCTGGTGGGCGGCACCCGCCCAGGAAGCTCCTTCCGCCAGGTCGGTGAGCTGCGCCTCAAAGGCCTGCCCGACCCCGTCATGGCGTTCGAGGTCGCCTGGGAGCCGCTGGCGGGGCCGTCGGTGCCGCTGCCGACGCTCCTGACCGACGTCGGGCCGATCTTCGTGGGCAGGGAGGGCGAGTTCGCCCAGCTCCGTCAGGCGTGGGACGAGACGGCGTCGGCTGGGCTGCGGGTGGTGCTGCTGGCCGGCGAGCCCGGCGTCGGCAAGACCAGGATGGCGGCGGAGCTGGCCACCCAGGTGCACGCCGAGGGGGCGACGGTGCTGGCTGGGCGCTGCGACGAGGACATGGGCGTCCCTTTCCAGCTCTTCGTCGAGCCCCTGCGGCAGTTCGTGGACCACACGCCCGACGACGAGCTGCCCGAGCGGCTCGGGCGCTACGGCGGCGAGCTCGCCCGCCTGGTCCCCGAGCTGGCCCAGAGGGTGCCGGGCCTGCCTCCACCCCTCCAGGCCGATCCCGAGACGGAGCGCTACCGGGTCTTCGACGCAGTGGCCTCCTGGCTGAGCAGCGTCTCCGGGGACCGCCCGCTCCTGCTCGTGCTGGACGACCTCCACTGGGCGGCAAAGCCCAACCTCCTGCTCTTGCGCCACGTGCTGCGCTCACCCGACATCGGACGGCTCTTCGTCGTCGGGACGTACCGCGACACCGAGCTGACCCACACGCATCCGTTGGTCGAGCTGGTCGCCGATCTGCGGCGGGGCTCGGTCATGGACCGAGTGCTCCTCGACGGCCTGACCGAGGACGGCGTGGCGGCCTACCTCAGGGAAGCAGCCGGCCGGGAGCTCGAGGAGCACGAGCTTGCCGTCGCCCGAGCCATCCACGCCGAGACCCAGGGCAACCCCTTCTTCGTGCGCGAGGTGCTGCGCCACCTGGTCGAGACCGGCGCGTTCAACCGCCAGCAGGGACGCTGGCAGGCCCTGCCGGTCGAGGCCCTGGGCATCCCCGAGGGCGTGCGGGAGGTCGTCGGGCGTCGCTTGTCCCGGCTGTCCGAGACCTGCATCCGGGTGCTCAGGGCGGCGGCGGTGGTCGGCCTGGAGTTCGAGCTCCCCGTGCTGGAGGCGGCCAGCGATCTCGACGAGGACCGGGTGCTGGCCGCGCTGGAGGAGGCGATGGCCGCTCGGTTGGTGAGCGAGTCGTCCCCGCAGGCGCTGCGGTACCGCTTCACCCACAGCCTGATGCGGGAGACCGTCTACAGCGACCTCACCACCGCCCGCCGCGTCACCCTGCACCGCCGGGTCGGCGAGGCCATCGAGACGGTCTACGCCGGGCGCCTCGACGACCACCTCCCGGCCCTCGCCCACCACTACTCCCGCGCCGCCATCCCCGCCGGAGGCGGGAGCCGGGCCGTCGCCTACGCCCTCCAGGCGGGCGACCGGGCGCTCGTTCAACTGGCCCACCACGACGCCGTCGCCTTCTACCAGCAGGCGCTCGACCTCTTCGAGATCTCCGAGGGCGAGCACGACATCGGCCGGCACCTCGACCTGCTGATCCGCCTGGGCGAGGCCCAGCGGCGGGCGGGCGACCCGGCGCACCGGGAGACCTTGATCGGCGCCTGCAAGCTGGCCCTCGAACAGGGCGACGCCGACGCCCTCGCCCGCGCCGCCCTGGCCAACAACCGGGGGATGTTCGCCATCATCGGGGCGGTCGACGAGGAGCGCACGGCGATGCTCGAGGCGGCCCTCGAGGCCCAGGGGCCGGAGGAGACCACGGTCAGGGCCCACCTCATGGCCAACCTCGCGGTCGAGGTGGTCTACGGGGAGGACCTCGAGCGTCGCTACACGTTGAGCGCTGAGGCCCTGGTCATGGCCCGGCGGTTGGGGGACCCGCAGACGTTGTCCCATGCCCTGCTCGCCCGCATCGTCGCCATCTGGGGCCCCGACTCGGTGGCCGAGCGCCTCGCCCTCACCGAGGAGCTGCTGACCATGGCCAAGAGCCTCGACAACGGGGCGCTGCTGTGCCTGGGCGGGTCCCACCGGTTCATGGCGGCCATGGAGGCGGGCGACGAGCCCGAGGCCGATCGCTGCCTGGAGAGGTCGCAGAAGCTGGCCGTCGAGCTCGGCCAGCCCACCGTGCGGTGGCTCACGATGATCCTCCGGGCGTGCCGAGAGCTGACTGCCGGCCTGATCGGCGAGAGCGAGAGAACCGCCGCCCAGGGGTACGCCCTCGGCCAGTCCGCGGGTCACCCCGACGTCTTCCTGTACTACGGGATCCACACGTTCAACGTGCGGTTCGAGCGGGGCAACCTGAACGAGATCGCCGACGACGTCATCCGCATCGCTGCCGCCAACCCCGGCGTGGCGTCGCTGCGGGCCACCCTGGCGCTCCTCTACACCGAGACCGACCAGCTCCAGCTGGCTCGGCCCGTCTTCGAGGCGCTCGTTGACCAGCTCGGCGACGTGCCCCGCGAGGCGTCGTGGCCACGGGCGGTGGCCCAGGCGGCCCTCACCTGCGCCCGGCTGCACGACCGGGGGCGGGCCGAGGTGCTGCTCGGCTACCTCGCCCCCTACACCGACCAGATGATCTGCACCGGGCTCACCTGGTACGGGTCGGTCGCCCACTTCGTGGGTGTGCTGGAGGCCGTTCTCGGTCGGCTCGACGAGGCCGACGCCAAGCTGGCCGAAGCCGAGGTCGCCCACGCCCGCGTTCCCGCGCCCACGTGGCTGGCCCGCACGCGGCTCGAACGTGGCCGCGTCCTCGCCGCCCGCCGCCGACCAGGCGACGCCGAACGGGCCGCCGAGGTCCTGGCCCAGGCCCTGGCCACCGCCCAGGAATACGGTCTCGTCCGCGTCGAGCGGGCGGCCGCCGGTCTCCTTGAGCAAATGGGGCCCCTCGCCTACCGGCCTTAGATCACGAGTGTGCGCGGGATCACATCCGGCGTGTGTCCCCGGACATTGTCAGGTCATGTGCCGGTCTCTAGGCTTGCGCGGGCATCCACCGGGGGCGAATTTCAGAGCGAAGGGTGCTTACGATGTGGAAGCTGAGGAAGCTGTTCTGGGACCTGCTACTCACCTTGAAATTCCGGTTCAACAAGCCGCGAGCCGTCCCTCTGCCTCCTGACCAAGAGCGACGTGTCGCGCCTATCCCGCTCGATGAGCGCTATCCGTCCGTCCCGATCCGCAACATCCCGGTTGCCGATCACCTGCCGGCCGACGAGACCGACAAAGGGCGCCTGCGCTTCATCCGCTTCCAGACGTGGCTGTACCGCCACTATTCGCTGAATCGTCCCGGCCTCGGCCCGATCGACGAGGACCCCTTCGTCGTCGTCTCGAAGGCGTACCCGCGGCTGCATCGCAAGGTCCTCAAGGCGCCCGTCCTGCCCAAGGAGTACGCCGAGCCGGTCGAGCTGGGCGAGGTGGCGGTGGCGGGCCCCTACGCCTGTTACCTCAAGCGCGGGGACGACGGCGTCTACGACTGGGACTTCCGGCACCTCGCCAAGTACGAGCACCACGCCGGCCTGAGGTCGTTGGCCTGCCGGGTGGTGTTCCGCCCCGACGACGGCGGGAAGCGACTGCGCGCCGTGGAGATCGACTCCGAGCTGGGCGTGAGCAGGCCCGGTGACGCCGACTGGCCGCTCGCGCGAAGGATCGCCCTCGGCGCGGCGACGAACGACCTCTCGATCGTGCGCCACTTCAACTGGATCCACCTCACCTGCGTCTCCAATGTCGCGACGGTCACGCGCAACAACCTTCCCGGAGACCACCCGCTGCGGCGCCTCCTGTGGCCGCACACCTGGGGCACGCACTACTCCAACGAGCTGGTCACGGACATCATGCTCATGCCGGGCGGCGATTTCGAGACCGTCTTCAGCTTCACGCACCGCGGCCTGTGCGACCTTGTTTCCGAGAGCTACGGCGAGTACAGGATCTCGGTGATAGAGCCCCAGGCCGACGTCAAGGACCGCGGGCTCGACAAGAGCGGCCTCGACCTGCCCTCTTTCCAGAACCGGAACGCGCACTGGCAGGTCATGCACGACCACGCCTGCCGCTACCTCGAGCTGTACTACAAGTCCGACGACCAGGTGGCCGAGGACGAGTACGTGCAGGCGTGGCTGCGCGAGCTGGACGAACGCATCCCCAACGGCATCCGGAAATGGCTGGAAAAGGACCCCCTCGGCGTCGACGAGCTCGCCCGCCTGGTGGCCGGCTTCATCTACCTCGGGTCCGTGGAGCACGAGGTCCTCGGCACGGGGCTCTGGAACTACCAGCTCTGGCAGCAGGTGCAGCCCACCCGCATCTACGCGTCGGGCCAGCGGGAGTCGATCGACGTGTTCCAGCGCCTGGTCAACTACAACTTCATCCTCAACGTCCACCGCACCGAGCTGTGCAGCGACTTCTCGCCGATGGGGCTCGACCTCCCGGCCAAGAAGGCCTTCCACGACTTCAAGCGCGACCTCGAAAACCTGCAGGCCAAGCTCGACCGGGAGCCCTACGCGGCGTGGAAGGTGTGCCCGAGGATCCTCGAGTCGGGCGTGAACGGCTGACATGACCGACACGGCAGAGGCGAGGCGGGCCGTGACCGCCTACCAGGGGCGCAAGACCATCGAGGTCCCGCCGCACCGGCCGCCGAAGCTGAGCCGGCTGATGGCCCGTCCGGCGCGGTGGCTCGAGCGCACCTTCGGGTGGCCGAACCTGCCCAAGTACACGGGCATCTTCGCTCTCGTCGGTGTGCGCGATCGACTGCGGGCCGACTGCCTCTTCGACACCGGCGTCCCCGCCCAGGGTGGGACACCGACTGAGGCGCAGCACAAGTACCGCACCGCCGACGGCACCTGGAACGACCTCGAGCACCCCAACATGGGGGCGGCGCTCACCGCCTTCGGCCGCAACGTCCCACCCGACCGGAACCCCCCCGAGCCCAAGGAGAGACTGGAGACCCCTGACCCGGCCGTGGTCAGCCGCGTCCTGCTCACCCGCGACCAGTTCCTGCCGG
>DASZJY010000204.1:0-4391 GCA_035947635.1 Acidimicrobiales bacterium
GTCGAGGTCCCAGCCGATGCGGTAAAAGCCGTGGTTGTCACCGTCCGGGCTGTCCACGTGGAAGGCCACCAAGTCGAGCCGCCCGCTGCCCGAGATGTCGACAAGGGCCACGTCGGCGCCCGCCGTCTCCCAGCCGACACCACCCGGGAGGGCCCGCGACTCGCTCCATGCGGCCGGCTGAACGTGCAGGGGGTGGCCGACCGACGGCACGCCGTCGGCGACGAGGTAGAGGAAGTAACGACCGGGCGGCGCGATCTCGGTGAGCGGAGGGGCTGCCACCGTGAGGCGGTCGGCGGCGCGGCCCACGATCTCGAGGCCCACGTAGCGCTGGTCGGCGTCGAAGGCGTGGGTGATCGAGCCGCAACGCAGCAGGGCCACCGCGTCGACCGCCCCCGCATCCGGCGTCTCCACCTCGAAGGTGGCCCGGGCGGGCAGCCCGCTCGGCACCCGCAGCGTCGCCGGCGCCGCCATCACCGCCGGGCGATGGGGATGATCGACGTAGGACGGGTGGTACACCTCCATGCGGTGCTCGGAGTGGCCCTGAGCGGCGTCGTGGTTGGACCCCGCCGTCCACACCGTCCCGTCCGGCAGGAGCAGCGCGACGTTGTGGTACACGCGGGGAACGCTTGCCGCCTCCAGCGTCGACCACTGGCCGGTCGCCGGGTCGAACCGCTCGGCGACCTTCACCGCGTCGGCGTCGAGCTCCGAGGTGGTCCCCCCGACGACGAGCACGGTGGCGTCGGGGAGCAGCACCGCGCAGGCGTGGTTGCGCCGCGGCGACCCGGGCAGGGCGCGGTGGCCGGCAGACTGCCATCCCAGGTCGAGCCGCTCGAAGTCGAGCAGCCGAGGCTCCTCGGCGCCGGCCACGAGCACCCGTGCCCGGTGGCGCTGGGATGGCACAAGGGGGAGCAGCACCGACGTGGTGTTGAAGCCCTCGTACTCGGGGCCGGGCCCGGGGGCCAGGTCGGCCCACTGCTCGCTCACCGGGTCCCAGGATCGTGTCCGCCCCCCCATCGCCGTCACGGACAGCACCCGCCCGTCGGGCACGACGTGCATGCGCGGGTAGCCCGCCGCCGGCATGTCGGGCCGCTGGCCGGCCTGGTGCCATGCCACGCCCTGGGGGCCAGGCACGAAGACCTCGACCAAGGGATTCGGAGGGGGAGGGAACGGCTCGTCGAGCGACCCGGCGACGCACAGCACCCGGCCGTCGGGCAGGGTGACGAGCGTCGGGTACCAGCGCCCGGCGGCCATGGGAGGGGCCGGCACCCACGGGTCGTGGTGTGCGGCAAGGGCCTGGGGGTCGAAGGTCGTCACCTGGCGGGCCCCGAGGTAGCCCGGTTCGTACGCCTTGGTGCCCCCGGCCACCAGGATCGCCCCGTCGGGCAGGAAGGCGTGGCCGCAGCAGAACAGGTCGTAGTTCGGCGACGGGATGGCCCGGACCGTGCCGGCGACCGGGTCCCACACCCGGCTGTGATCGAACTCGCCGGCGTTGTGCTGGTCGCGGTCGTGCTCGGAGCCGGAGAAGAAGAGCACCTGGCCGTCACCCAACAGGGCGGCATGGACGGCGAGCACCTCCGAGCCGTGATGGCTCGGGTCCACGATCGTCCACGTGCCCATACGCCCTCTCCTCCGAGGACGGGACGGGTGAGGCCGCCGTCTGATCGCCGCCAGGCAGGAGCCTGATCCTGAGCCGATCGTACCGGCGGGGTCAAGCCCTGGGCGTTGTCCTGCCGGCCCGCGATGCTGGAGCCATGAACCGAACGTCGCAGCGCTTCCCCATTCGTTTCGGACGCTTCAACGCCGCCCTCATGACGCTCTTCGGGATGGGACCGAACCGCTCGTTCATCGAGGTGACCGACGACGACGTGCGGGTGAAGATGGGTTGGGCCTTCTCGGCCGCGGTCCCCCGCTCCTCGATCGCCGACATCCGGCGGCGGGGTTACGTCTGGTGGGCCTTCGGCGTCCACTCCCTTGGTTGGACCACGAGCCGGTGGGTCGTGAACGGCAGCGGCCATGGGATGGTCGAGGTCGTGCTCGACCCGCCGGCGCCGGGACGCACCCTCGGCAAGTCCATCCAGCTGCGGGAGGTCTGGCTCAGCGTCGACGACCCCGACGAGTTCGTCGCCGCCGTCGGGCGGTGATGCCCCGCCCCGGTTACGAGGCAGCCGCCTCGATGACGTTCACGACGATGCTCAGGAGCAGGAGCCCCACGCCGATCCAGCCCAGCACGATGCCGGCGGTGGCCATGCCGTCGCCGCTCTGGCCGGTCTGGCGGATCTGGCGCTTGGCCACGTAACCGAAGACGAGGGCGAGGATCGAGCCGATCCACGCGATCCAGAGGATGCCGAGGACCAACGACGCGATGGCGAACCCGTTGGTGCCCGGCGACGTGTAGCCGGAGTAGCCGTACTGCGGCGCGTACCCCGGTGGCGGCTGCTGGTACGGCGGAGGCGGCGGTGGCGGCGGGGGCGAGCCCGAGCCGGGCCGCTCCCACTCGGACGGCCGCTCGGGCGGCGGGGGCGACTGGTCGCTCATGGTGCTCGTACCTCCCTCTCTCCCAGCGGAGTCTCACACGTCACGGATCGAGATCGTGGCCCACCAGGTCGGTGAGGGCGGCGGAGGCGGCCAGCGTCAGCGGCCCGGGAGCGGCGGCCAGCGGCGTCCCGTCCACCGCCCGGATCGGCTGCACCTCTCGTGTGCTCGACGTCAGGAACGCCTCGTCGGTGGAGGCGAGGGTGGAGAGCGGGAGGTCCTCCTCGGCCACGTCCACCAGCTCGAGCAGCAGCTCACGGGTGACGCCTGCGAGGCAGCCGGCGGAGAGCGGCGGCGTCACGAGCCTGCCCCCGATCCCCACGAACACGTTGGTGCCCGTCCCCTCGCAGACGTTGCCGACCAGGTTGCCGAAGACCGCCTCACCGGCACCCCGCTCGTGGGCGTGAGCCAGGGCGACGACGTTCTCCCCGTAGGACACGGTCTTCAGCCCGGTCAGCGCGCCGCGCTCGTTGCGGGGCCACGGCACCACGGCCACGTCGGTCGTCGCCGGCCACGCCGTCGGTGGCCCGACCGCGACGATGACCGTCGGATCGACGGCGGCCCGGTCTGAGCCCAGCGAGCCCACGCCCCCGGTGATGGTGATGCGGAGCCGACCGTCCACCAGGCCGTTGGCAACCACGACCTCGTCCATCACCGTGCGCAGCAGGTCGCGGTCGGGCGCCGGCAGGCGCAGGCCGGTGGCGGAGCGGGTGAGTCGGTCGAGATGGCGGCGGGCGGCGAAGGGGATACCGCGGTACACCCGGAGCGTCTCGAACACGCCGTCGCCGGTCAGCACGGCGTGGTCGAACGGGGACACCCGAGCCTGCTCCACCGGGAGGAGCTCGCCGTCGATCCAGACGAAGTTCAAGGGATGAGCCGCCCGGAGGCGACGTCGAGGAGCCGGCGCGCCTTTAGCTCGGTCTCCTCCCACTCGGCCTCGGGGTCTGACTCCCAGACCACGCCTGCGCCGGTCCCGAGGTGGAGCATCCCGCCCTCGAGCCAGAACGTCCGGATGGCCACGTTGAGCTCGCCCATGCGCCGGTCGGCGTCGACCCATCCCACCGCGCCGCAGTAGGGGCCTCTGGGCACCGGCTCGACGGCGGCGATCATTCCCAAGGCGGCGAGCTTGGGGGCGCCCGTGACCGACCCCGGCGGGAACGTCGCCCCCAGCAGGTCCGCCCAGCCCGAGCCCGGGCGCAGCCGTCCGCGGACGGTGCTCACGAGGTGGGCCAGCCCGGGGTGGTGCTCGGGGGTGCACAGGCTGCTCACCTCCACCGAGCCGTACTCGCACACCCGCCCGAGGTCGTTGCGCACGAGATCGACGATCATCACGTTCTCGGCACGGTCCTTCGCGGTGAACGCCCCGCCCAGCGGCGCCGTCCCCTTGATCGGCCTCGATTCGACCGCCGCGCCGCGGCGGCGGAGGAAGCACTCCGGGGAGGCGGAAGCCACGCCGACGGCGGCCGACCGCAGGCGCACGAGGGCGCTGTGGGGGGCGGGATTGGCAACCGCCAGGGCGGTGCCCAGCGCGGCCACGTCGGCGTCGGGCGGGACCGGCGCCGACAGCCGCCGGCAGACGTTCACCTGGTAGACGTCGCCGGCGGCGATGGCCTCGCGAACGACGGTGACCGCCTTCACGTAGGCCTCCCGATCGAGGCTCGAGGTCCACGCCCCGGGGGCCGGCCCCGACCAGTCCGACCCCGGCGCTGCGGGCACCCGCCCGGTCGGCGCGGGCTCGACCCGGCGGAAGCGGGCGCACAGCGGCGGTGCGTCGAACGGCAGCACGACCACCCACAGGCCCTCGCCGTCGAGCACGCCGAGGTCGTCGGACAGCTGCTCGAGCCCGGTGAACAGGCGGG
>DASZJY010000205.1:0-7472 GCA_035947635.1 Acidimicrobiales bacterium
GTCTGGACGCTCTCGTCGCCGATGTCGTGAAGTCGGGCGTCACCGTCGACGTGCGGGTCGAGGGCGAACGCCGGGAGGTCCCCCGAGGTGTCGACCTCAGCGCCTACCGCATCGTCCAGGAGGCGCTCACCAACGTGATCAAGCACGCCGGCCCGACACGGGTGAGCGTGGCCGTGCGGTACTCCGATGACTCGGTGACGGTAGAGATCGACGACGAGGGGCCGGCCCCCCAGCGTCCGGTCGCCGTCCCGTCGGGAGGCGGGCACGGCCTCGTCGGGATGCAGGAACGAGTGGCCATGTACCACGGTCAGCTCGTCACGGGGCCTCGCCCGGCCGGCGGCTTCCACGTCGGCGCCCGACTGCCCTTCGGCGAGGCGACGTGACCGTGCGCGTCGGCGTGGCCGACGACCAGCCCCTGATCCGCACCGGTCTACGCACGATGATCGACCATGCGCCCGACCTCGAGCTGGCCGGCGAGGCGCAGGACGGTGAGGAGGCGGTCGAGCTGGCCCGTCGGCACCGTCCCGACGTCATCTTGATGGACGTCCGCATGCCCGTCCTCGATGGGATCGAAGCGACCCGGCGCATCACCGCCGACGCCGGTCTGGCCGGCGTCCGGGTGGTCGTCCTCACGACCTTCGACCTCGACGACTACGTGTACGCCGCCATCCGTGCTGGTGCGAGCGGGTTCCTCCTCAAGGACGCCCCGCCCGAGGACGTGCTCGAGGCCGTCCGCGTCGTGGCGAGGGGCGACGCCCTCCTCGCTCCGAGCGTGACCCGCCGCCTCATCGCCGAGCTGGCCGCAAGACCCGAGGAGGATCGGCCGGCCCCGCCGCAGCTGCACGTGCTCACCGACCGCGAGCGGGACGTGCTGGCGCTCGTCGGCAGGGGCCTCTCCAACGCCGAGATCGGCGAGCGGCTGTACGTCAGCCCCGCCACCGCCAAGACCCACGTGAGCCACGTCATGACGAAGCTCTACGCCCGCGACCGCGCCCAGCTCGTCGTGATTGCCTACGAGAGCGGCCTCGTCCGCCCGGGGGAGTAGCCGAGAACACATCCACCGGCCGACGACGGATCGGGCGCCCCCAGTCACCCTGTTCGTAGTCCTGCGAACGGCGCAGGCGACGCAAGGAGGGGGACTGATGGCCGCAATCGAGCTGCGCGGTCTCACCAAGCGCTTCGGCGAGCTCACCGCCGTCGACGACCTGACCCTCGAGCTCGGGAGCGGTACCGTCACCGGCCTCCTCGGGCCCAACGGCGCCGGAAAGACGACGACGCTGCGCATGCTGCTCGGCCTCGTCGCACCCAGCGCCGGCACCGCGACCTTCGACGGCAGGACCTACGCCGAGCTCGACGAGCCGGCCCGCCGGGTGGGCGCGGTGCTCGAGGCGTCGAGCTTCCACCCCGGCCGCCGCGCCGTCGACCACCTGCGCATCCTCGCCTCCGCGGCGGGGCTCCCGACTCGCCGGGCGATCGAGGCGTTGGAGCGGGTCGGCATGGCCGGGCACGCCCACCGCCGGGTGAGTGGCTTCTCCCTCGGCATGCGCCAGCGCCTGGGCCTGGCGGCCGCGCTCCTCGGGGAGCCGTCCGTGCTCATCCTCGACGAACCCGCCAACGGCCTCGACCCCGAAGGCGTGCACTGGCTCAGGGACTTCCTCCGCGCCCAGGCCGACGCCGGCCGCACTGTGGTGGTGTCGAGCCACCTCCTGGCCGAGGTCGCCCAGACCGTCGACCACGTCGTCATCCTCGACAAGGGCCGGCTCGTCGCCAGTGCCCCTCTGGTCGAGATCACCTCCCGTGCCACCGGGGCAGTCGTGGTGCGCACGCCCGACGCCGAGCGCTTCCGCGCCGAGCTGACCGGACGTGGCGTGCGGGCCGCGCTCACCGGACCGGACCAGGTCTGCGCCACCGGCACCACCCCCGAGGTGGTGGGACGGGTGATCGGGGCCCTGGGACTCGTCGTCTACGAGATGCGACTCGAGCAGTCGAACCTCGAGGACGTCTTCTTCTCGCTCACCGCCAAGGAAGGAGCCCGCTCGTGAACCGTCTCATCCGCACCGAGCTGCTCAAGCAGCGAACGACTCGCACCTTCACAGCCGCGCTGGCGGCCGTGCCGGTCGTCGCCGGGCTGGTCGTCGTCGCCAGCTTCAGCGCTGCCGGGAAGCAGGGGAACGAGCCGCTGGGCCCTGACCACCTGCTTCAGGCGGTCGGGGCCCCGGCGAGCGTCGTCACCCTGATCGCCCTGCTCCTCGGCGTCCTGGGAACGGCCGGCGAGTACCGACACCAGACGATCACGACGACCTTCCTGGGCAGCCCCCGCCGCCGCCAGGTCGTGGTGGCCAAGCTCGCGGTGCACGCTCTGGTCGGGGCAGCGCTCGGCGTGCTCTCGGTGGCGGTCTCCACGGCCGTCGCCCTTCCCTGGCTCCGTTCCGGCGGCATCCCCGTCGAGCTGAGCGGCGACGTTCTTCGGGTCGGCGCCGGCCTTGTGCTCTCGGCCGCTTTGTACGGCGCCCTCGGTGTGTCCGTCGGTGCCCTCGTCCGCAACCAGACGACGGCCGTCGCCGTGGTACTCGTCTGGCTGCTGGCGGTGGAGGGGCTCGTGGGCGACGTCTTCGCCGGCTCCGGCATCGTGCACTGGCTCCCCGCGGCCGCCGGCCGCGCCCTCGTCCACGGCGCCTCGGGTGACGGCCTGTCCGCACCGCTCGCCGCCGCCCTCTTCGCCACCTACGTCGTGGTTCTCGCCGTCGCCGCCGTCCGGTTCACCGTCCGCCGCGACGTCACCTGACCACCCAACCGAGAAAGGAGCACACCATGTACCTGCTTGCTGCCGAGACCGTACAGGAGGGGGAGGGCGTCAACCTCGTCGGTGTCGCCCTCGTTCTCGCCCTGATCGCGTTGGCCGTCGTCGCCTCGCGCCGGCGCCAGCGGTGACGTCGACGGGTATGACCAGGCCCGCTCAGGGGAGGGCGCCGCTGGCCGCCCGGTACAGGCGCCGGAGCGAGCGGGAGGCGCGTGACTCCGACCCCTTGTCCCAGCGCACGTCCGCTCCGGTGGCGACAGCCAACTGGTGATCGGTGGCCACTACGTCGAAGAGGCTCCGGTGGGCGGGGCAGACGGGAACGGCCCGCAGCCAGGGCCGGGGGATCTCCGCCCATGGCGACGGCACTCCGGCGACGGCCACCGCCTCCCGCGTGCAGTAGGAGCACCACCCGTCGAAGGTGACGCTCCTCACCCGCTGGCGCTCCCCCCGCAGGCAGGTGCGGTGCCGGACGACGCGAACCTCCAGCTCGACCCGCAGGACGGCCGTCGTGACGACGCTGGGCGGCAGAGACCACGGGTCGCCCAGGGCGTAGAACCCGCACGAACACTCCGGTTCGATGCGGCGATGGCCTCGTGGGCAGACGAACACGTCGTCGGCCCGGTAGGGAAGATCGGAGCGGACCGTTCCCGCGAACCGCACTTCGGGGCTGTCGCCCCGCAGCAGGACCTGGCCCCGCTTCCAGGCGATGACAGGCTCGTCCCGCGTCGAGGCGGGTGGCCCGGTGGTCAAGCCCGGAGAGGCTGCGGCCGGATCGGCGGTTCGGGGACGATCGGCTCCTCGCGGTCGCCCGACTGCACGTCGGCGACGGTGAGCGGCTTCACCTCGACCACCTCGACGATCTCGTCTCTGCGCACGACTCGATGGTACCGGCGGACCGGGCCGGACCGCCGGGCCCACGCGGCTCATGCGGTCGGGCGGCGGCGCCCCCGGCGGGACGGTGAGCCGGAGAGCCCGAGGTCGGAGAGGAGAGCGTCGAGGAGCGTCTCCGCCGGCGGCCAGTGCCGTCGCTGGTCGACGACGGCGCCCGGCGTGTCTGAGCACGAGCGGCGCGCCGCGCCACCCGCCGCTCTGTGCCTGGGTCTCCGCCGGCCGGCCGTGCCAAGCTGGGCAGCCCCGACGACGAGGTGGCCCTTGTTGGATTGGCTGTTCTTCGTGGTCTTCGGCCCCCTCTTCCTGGCCTCGGTCATGCTCTGCGGGCGGGACGCGTCCTTGCGGAACCTCGGGTTGTCGCGACTCGAGCTCGACGAGGAGGACCGGGAGGCCTTCGGAAGGTTCCTGCGCTCGAGTGAGCCCTTGCCCCCGGCGCGGCTGGAGCCCGCCGCCACCACGTGGGCCGAGGGCGTGCTCCGGCAGGAACGCTGCCGCTGGAACCGCTACCTCAACTGGGGCTGGGTGCTCTGGATCACCGCCGGTCTCGCCACGGCGATCGCCTTCGGGACGGCGCGTGACATGGCTGTCCGGTTGGTCGTCTTCGACCTCATGCTCCTCGCCGTCGTCGCCTACCAGTTCACCCGTCGGCGGGCACACGTGGTCCTGGCGGCAACGGCAGGGACCGGGCCTCGGTAAATCGGTCGCCAAACGCCCGGCGGCGCTCCACGCTCTGGGATGCCAACACGGCTGGGCACTCTCGGGAGGACGATGCAGGCGAAGGGCGGGTCATGATGCGTCTGCCCGGCGGAAGCCTCTCCGAACGCGTCGGTGGAAGCGGCACGGCCGAGCGCATCCTGGACCGCCCCCTTCTCCCCGTGGGGCTTGGAGTGGTGCTCTTCAGCACCGGGCCGGTGATGATCGCGGGGTCGTCGGTGTCCGGCCCTGTCCTCTCGTTCTGGCGTCTCGTGGTCGGCGCAGCCGTGATGGGGTCGCTCACCCTGTGGTGGGTTCGGGCGTCGGGCCGGCGTCCCGACGCGGCCGGGTGGTCGTGGGCGGCGAGGTCTGGGGTGGCCTTCGGCCTGCACCAGCTGTTCCTCGTCGTGGCCATCAAGGCCACCTCGGTGGTGGACGTGACGCTGATGCAGGTGACCCAACCGATCTTCGTCGGCGTCCTCGCCGCCATCCTCTTCGGCGAGCGTCCCGGCGTCCGCTTCCGTCTCTGGTCGCTGGTGGCCATTCTCGGTGCCGTCGTGGTCGTGCTGGGCGGTGCGACCGGTCCCGAGGGCGACCCTGCCGGCGTCGGCCTCGCCATCGCCAACGTCGCCTTCTATGCGGTGTACTTCGTGTGGTCGAAGCAGGCCCGCGACCACATCGACACCGTTCCGTTCCTGTTCGGTGTCGTGGTCGCCGCTGGTGTCGTGGTCGCCGCGCTGGTGGCCATGGCAGGGGAGCCGGTCGCCAGCATCAGCGGCGACGACCTTCTCATCGCCGCGTACATCGCGATCGTCCCGGGTGCTGTCGGTCACTTCGTGACCACGTGGCCGCTGCAACGCGTGCCCGCCAACGTCCCGCCGGTCATGCAGCTCGCCATGCCGTTCCTCGCCGGTGGGCTCGCCTGGATGTTCCTCGGCCAGCGCATCACCGCCCTTCACGTGCTCGGCGGTCTCGTCACCATCGCCGGCGTGGCGGGCTCTTTGCTCTCCCCCGGAGGGAAGGATGTCGTCGATGGCAGCCCCGACCCCACGATCGTCCCTGGGGACTGAGGGGCCTGTGTCGTTGGCGCCGCTTTCGCCGTACCATGCAAATGTGGCTCACGCCTCCGAGGAGGTCGTCCAGGTAGCGGAGACCTTCGCCAAGGTCGCCCGCACTTTGGCGGAGGGCCACGACGACCTTCAGAGCGCGCTCGACCAGATCGTTCGCCTCGCCGTCGAGAACCTCGACGCTTGCGAGTTCGCGGGAATCTCCCTGGTGGAGAAGGGCAAGATCACCTCACCGGCCTCCAGCAACGCCGCCCCCAGAAAGGTGGACGAGATCCAGTCGGTGACCGGCGAGGGTCCCTGCATCGACGCCATCAAGGAGCGCGAGATCTTCCAGACCGGGGACCTGCGGAACGAGAAGCGTTGGTCCCAGTTCTCGAGGCGGGCCCATGAGGAGACCGGGATCTGCAGCATCTTGTCGGTCCGGCTCTTCATCGAGGAGGACACGATGGGTGCCCTCAATCTGTACGCCACCGCCCCCGATGCCTTCGACGACAGCGACGTGGCCTTGGCGTCCGTGTTCGCGGTTCACGCGTCCGTCGCCATGTCCGCGGCACGGCGGGAGGAGACCCTCGAGCAGAAGGCGCGGAGCCGGGACCTGATCGGACGAGCCAAGGGGATCCTGATGGCCCGCTCCGGAGTCAGCGACGACGAGGCGTTCGAGATGCTCAAGAAGGCGTCGCAGCGGATGAACGTGAAGCTCCGCGACCTCGCCCAACGGGTTGCCGAGCCACCGCCGGCACAGTAGGGGACCGAGGGAGGTGGCCCAGCCGTCACCGCCTCGCGAGTACGGCCACATCGCCGATGCTCATGAAGGCAACGGGCTCGGACGAACGGGCCTGAGACTGGTTCTCGACGCCCGTAGCGCGCTTGCTGGTAGAGCGTTGCCCCTGTCGTAGGGGCGTGGCGGGCTTCGAACACCAGTTCGAGAGGGCAGGACCCTCTCCTCGGTCAGTCCGCCGTGGTTGGAGAGCCCACCATGTGCGACAGCTTGTCGGGACCGCGACAGGCGCTTGGTGCTATGCCGCTGGCTTCGACGCTGCGGTGCTGTCGCGGCCCAGGCGAGGGGGGTGGTGGAGGTGGCCACCGCCGTCGAGGCGCATGGCGGCAACCCTTCGGGCCAAAGCGGCGGCGCGGCGGGCCGAGACCCGTGGGTGGAAGGACGCAGGGGAGCGCTCGGCCGCATCCGAGCTCGCCCGTACCGCCGGCTCCACCGTGGCCTAGGCGGCGGGAGCCATCTCCACCGCCCGCCGCCTACAGAACCTGGCGGTGCTCGATGCCGCCGCACCCGGGCGGGGGAAGTGTCTGCGGAGCAGGCCGCGGCGGTGGCCGCCGCGTCGGCCGCCGACCCCAGCGCCGAGGCCGCCTGGTGGAGGTGGCCAAGACCTCTCGCTGGCCGAGCTGCGGCAGCTGTGCGCCAGGGCCAAAGCCGCCGCCTGTGGCGACCTCGAGGCCCGCCGGCGGCACATCGCCGCCCGGCGCCACCTGCGGGAGTGGACCGATGCCGAGGGGGGCCGGAACCTGCGCATGCGCCACAACCCCGAGGTGGGCGCCCACCTCATGGCCGTGCTGGGCGAGGTGCGATATCGCCTGTTCCGCCAGGCCCGGGCCGAGGGGCGTCGTGAGCACCCCGACGCCCACGCCGCCGACGCCCTGGTGGAGGTGGTGTGCGGGAGAGACGACCCAGAGGCCCCGACGCCCAAGGGGCGGGCCAAGGGCCTCGCCCGGGTGGACCTGGGTGCCCTTCTGCGGGGCTACCCCGTGGGCCGCGAGACCTGTGAGATCGCCGGGTTCGGGCCGGTGGCCGTGTCCGCCGTCCGCGACCTCCTCGACCCGCCGACCCCTTCTTGGCCGCGGTCGTGACCAATGGCGAGGCGGTGGTGGGGGTGGCCCATGTGGGCCGCCGTCCTCGGGTCGTGCAGCAGACGGCGCTCGAGTGGCTCTATCCCGCCTGTGCTGCCGCCGGCTGCGGTGCCACCGCCCGCCTGGAGATCGACCACCGGGTGGAGTGGGCTCGCAGCCAC
>DASZJY010000206.1:0-7773 GCA_035947635.1 Acidimicrobiales bacterium
CGGCGTAGCCGTACTTCAGGCGGCGGGGCCGCAGCCCCTTGGCCCGGCCCAGCTGCAAGTAGTCGGCGCCCAGCTCCCTCACCATGCCCGCCCGCATCATCAGGTAGGTGCCGGCGGTGAGGCCGGCGGTGAGGACGAGGATCGGCAGCGTGGCGTGCCAGGCGATGTCGAGCACCCGCTCCACGGCGTTGAAGTCGGCGAAGGGCTTCTCGGCCCCGAAGAGCGGGAACCACTTCACCTTGACGGCGAAGACGTAGAGCAGCAGGGAAGCGAGCAGGTAGGGCGGGAACTCCCGCACGGCGAGCAGCCCCGCCATCAGCGTGCGGTCCATCGGGCGGTCGCGACGCCACCCCGAGTGGACGCCCGCGACCAGCCCGATCACGGTGGCAAGAAGCACCGACCCGGTGACGAGCAGCAGCGTCCAGGGCAGGCGACGGGTGATCTCGTCCCGCACCGGCATGTTGGTGACGATGGAGCGGCCGAAGTCGCCGTGGGCCAACCGGGCCACGTAGTGGACGAACTGGGCGGGCAGGGGCCGGTCGAGGCCGTAGTACTCCTCCAGCTCGGCGCGGGCGTCCTCGCCGAAGGTGAACCCGCTCGAGCCGGTGGCGAGGAGCCCGTCGATCGGGTCGCCCGGCATCGCCCGGGGGAGGAGGAAGTTGAGCACCAGGAGGGCGATCACCATCAGCAGGTAGGACGCGAGGGCGCCCACCCACGCCCGCCGTCGCGGTCGACGGCCGGGAGGCTCGCCCTCGGGACGGCCGGTGGTGGGGGGCGCCTCGCCCAGCACGGCCGCGCCCCCCCGGTCAGGCGGTGCCGCGGGCTCCAACGTCGAGGGCGCCGGCGACGGCGCTAGGGCCGGCCGCGGGCGCGACGGAGGTGCAGCGGCCGGCGCGGGTCGTCCACGAGGACGATCGCCCCCGAGATGACGAGGGCCGAGGCCATGATCAGCAACGGTACGAGGTTCATGCCGGTGTTGGGCATGCCACCGCCGCCGCCTCCGCCGCCTCCGCCGGTGGCGGGCGATCCGCCTCCGGTCTGCCCGCCGCCGGTGGGACGGGTGGTGGTGGTGGTCGCCGCCGGCCCCGCCGGTGCCTGCGCGGGAGGCCTGGTGGTGTCGGAGGCGGATGCCTGCGCCGGTGCCCTTCCGGCGGCCGCCGAGCACCGCGACTGCCCGATGATGACGTCGCCGACGGCAGTGGGGCCGAGCAGGTAGAGGTGGGCGGCGTTGACGGTGATGCCGTTCCCTGATCTGACCTGCTCGTTGTAGACGACCCGGAATGAGTCACCCACGTGGTCGAGCGTGCCGGTGAACTCGGTGTTGGGCGCCGGGTTTGAGGGCACGGGCCTGGACTCGATGGCCTCCCCCTCGTCGCTCTCGGCGTTGTACTTGGTCTCGAGCGTGCCCCCGCTGACCGAGGTCGTGCCGCTGGCCTCGCCCTCCTTGGCGGTGCAGCTGCTCTTGAGCTCGCCGTAGAGCACCGGCCCGGGCCCACCGGGGACCCCGGTGACGGTGGCGGAGCTCTCCACCGATCCGCCCGGGCCCGTGGTGCCCTTGGTGCTCACCGTGAGCTGGCCCGACTCGAAGACCTCAGCCGGCCCGAACTGGGCGCTGCCCGACGGGTTGTTGGCGGTGATAGGGGAAGCGGACCCGTTCGCGGGCAGGTCGACGGTGGGCGCAGGTCCTCGGGTCTGGACCGCGCCGCCGAAGAGGCTCACCGAGGCCGAGAATCCGAAGGCACCGCCGCCCACCTCGGAGACGTCGGCGGCCGAGGGGGCGGCCCCGGCGAAGGTCGCGGCGCCCACGGTCAGCAGCGCGACGAGGGGTGTCAGCAGGCGCCGGACGACGGGCCGGTCACGACGGACCAATCGTGCTCCTCCTTGTGGTTCGCAGAACGTTCGGTGGTCGTAGACCGCGACGACACACGACGCGACTGGACGCTAGGACATCCCAACGCACCGCGTCACTGTCGACATTGAGCACTTAGTGTGCGCCCGACGCTACCGCGTCCCGAAAGAAGACCCGACAACTACCATCCCGACGGATGCCCACGGCAACCTCGATGGCGGGGGCGGTGACCGGTCCCCGACTGTCGGTCGAGACCTGCTCGCGACGTCTGGCACCCGTCGCCTCGGGGCGAGCGCCGTTCGCGCCGGTCGAGACGGCGATCTCGTGGTGCGGTCCGGGCCTGTTCCCCTCCGACCGCCGGTGGAGCGAGGCCACCGTCCAGGCCGTGTGCGGCCTGATGGAGGTGCACGGGTGGGACGCCGGCCGGCCCCGCCCGGTAGGGCTGGAGGTCGCCTCCGTGGCCGCCGGGATGCTAGCGGCCCACGGTGTCCTCGCCGCCCAGATCGGGGCGTTGAGAGGCCGCCCCGTCGCACGGGTCGAGACGTCGGTGCTGGCCGCCGGTCTCCTCCTCGTCGCCCACCACATCGCCGCCGCCACGTCGGGCGGCGAGCTCCTCCCGTCTCCCCCCGGGCCCGAGCCCGGCCCTCCCTTCCGCACGTCGGACGGTCGCTGGTTCGAGATCGAGGTGTTCGACACCGAGGCGTGGAGGTCGTTCTGGGGACGCTTGGGCGCGGCGGAAGCCGACCTGGGCCGGGCGTGGACGTCGTTCCGCTCCCGCTACTACCGGGGCCGCTGCGCCCTGCCACCCGGGTTCCACGCGGCCACCACCGGCCACACGCTGGCCCAGGTGACCGAGGCGGCGGCGGCGTCCGGGGTGAGCCTGTGCCCGGTGCGGACGTACCCAGAGGTGCTCGAGCACCCCGGCCCCGGGGTGGCCCATCCTACTGTCCGCCCCGCCACCGAGCTCGGCGCCGGCGACGGGAAGGGCGCCGCGCCGGCAGCCGCCGTGCCGGCCGCGTCGGTCGAGGGAGCGGCACGCGGCCAACTGCCGCTCGAGGGGATCCGGGTGGTCGAGGCCACGAGCCGCATGCAAGGGCCTTTGGCCGGCCTCCTCCTGCAGATGCTGGGGGCCGAGGTCGTCCGGGTCGAGCCGCCGGGGGGTGACGTGGGGCGCATGGTCCCGCCCATCGCCGGCGACACCGGGTCGTTCTTCCTCTGCTACAACCACGGGAAGCAGGCGGTCGAGCTCGACCTCACCCGTCCCTCGGGAAGGGCCGACCTGCTCGACCTCCTGTCGTCCTCGGACGCCTTCCTTCACAACTGGCGGCCGGGCAAGGCGGCGGAGTGGGGCCTCGACCAGGAAGGGGTGGCGGCCACCGGTGTCCCTCTCGTCTACGCCGAGGCAACCGGCTGGCACCCTGTGCGCGAGAACGCCCACCTGATCGGCACCGACTTCCTCGTGCAGGCGTACAGCGGGTTCGGCGACGGCCTCAACCCTCCGGGAGAGCCGCCCCTCACCAGCCGGGCGCTGCTCACCGACACCATGGGGGCGCTCGTCACGTGCGAGGGCCTGCTCCGCGGCCTCCTCCTCCGGGAGGTCACCGGTACCGCTGTCTCGGTGGACACGTCGCTGCTGCAGGGGGCCATGACGGCCCAGGCTCACGTGCTGGAGCCGCTCGCCGCCGGGACCGACGAGAAGGGGCGTCGCGGCGGGCGCCCTTTGTTGGGCCCCCTCGACCACCCCATCGCCGGCGAGACGGGGTGGCTCGTCGTGAGCGTCGAGACCGGCCCCGACCTCGACCGGCTCCGGGCCGCCTGTGGCATCGCCGGTCCGTCGGCCGGTCCCGAGCTCGAGCAGGCCGTCGCCGAGCGCCTGGGCACCGGCTCGACGCCCGAGTGGGCCGAGCGCCTCGGCGACGCCGGTCTGCCCTGCTCGATGGTGTCGACCGACCTGGCCGCCCTCGGCGGCGACGAGCGGCTCGCGCCGCTGCTGCAGCCGCTGGCCGGGTCGTGCCGGGCCCCCGCCGCTCCGTGGACGGTCCTCCCCTGAGCCGCACCGACGCCGAGCCGGGGGTCGGCGTGCTCGAACCCAGCCTCGAGGCCGCTTGCCGGCGCTGGGGCGACCGGCCGGCCATCACGTTTCGCGGGACGACGACGAGCTACGCCGAGCTGTGGGCGAGGGTCGAGGCGCTGGGGTGCGCCTACGAGCGCCTCGGGGTGCGACCCGGGGACCGCGTCGTGTGCCAGCTCCGGAACGTCCCCGAGCACGTGGTCGCCATCAACGCGGCGTGGGCCTGCGGCGCCATCCACGCCGGCACCGACAACGACCTCACCGGCGAGGAGCTCTCCTGGGTGGTCGACCGGACGGAGGCGGCGGCCCTCGTCTACCAGCCGCGGCCCGACGCCGCCGATCCGCTCGGCCCTCTCGAGGCGGTGCACAAGTCCCGGCCCCAGACGGTCGTCGTCGTCCACGACGCCGAGTCGACCGGTCCTGCCCAGGTGTCGCTGTCCGAGCTGCTCGAGGAGGGGGTGACGGAGCCGGGGTGGCGGCCCCGCTACCCGGGGCCGGCGGACATCGGCCTCCTGCTCCTCACGTCGGGCACGACCGGGAGGCCCAAGGCGGTGATGGAGACGCTCAGGGGCTGCTGGGCGAAGATGCAGTTCTTCGCCGACGCCTTCCACCCGGGGCCCGACGACGTCCATCTCCTCTATCTGCCCATGGGCCACGTCTTCGGCCTGCGGCTGTCGCAGATCGCCCTGCTCAGCGGTGGCCGGCTCGTGCTCCTCGACCGCTTCTCGCCCTCGGAGGCGGCCCGGCTGGTCACCGAGCAACGGGTGACGGTGCTTCCTGGCATGCCCACCCACTTCACCCTGCTGCTCGACGCTCTCGACCCCGCCCGCCACGACGTGAGCAGCCTGCGGTGGGCCATCTCCGCCGCCGCGACACTCCCCCGCCCCCTCGTCGAGCGGATCTACGGCACGCTCGGCTCCGAGATGCTGTACGTGTACGGCTGCAGCGAGAACTTCACGACCCAGACCACCGACCGGGAGGAGATCCTCGGCGGGTCGGTCGGCCGGGAGGTGTTCCGGGCCCCCGACGGCGAGCCGCCCGACGGCACCATCGTCGCCGTGAACCCCGACGACCACACCCCGCTGCCGGCCGGCGAGCTGGGAGAGCTGGCCTTCGGGGCCCGGGGCCCGGTCCGGTACTGGAAGGCGCCCCCCGCAGCCACCGACGGCCGCTACTACACGGGCGACCTGGGGAGGGTCGACGCGGACGGCCGGGTCTACGTCCTCGGCAGGATCAAGGAGCTGGTCAACCGGGGGGGCCTCAAGGTTTCCCCCACCGAGATCGAGACGGCGGCGAGGAGCCATCCGGGCGTCGCCGACGCCGCCGTGGTGGGCACGCCCGACCCCGTGCTGGGCGAGGCCATCTGCCTCTGCATCGTGCCCGGCGACGACCGGCCCGACCTGACCGAGATGCGCGCCTTCCTGGGCCGCTCGCTGGCCCGCCACAAGCTGCCCGACGAGCTGGCGGTGGTGCCCGCCGTCCCACGGACCAAGATCGGCAAGGTCGACCGGCCCGCCCTCCTGGCCCGCGTGGAGGCGGCCGGCGGCGCAACCGAGCGGCTCCGGGGCCGCCGAGAGTGACCCCGACCATGCCCAACCAGCTGTCGGTGCCCGCCCTGCTCGACGAGGCGGCGGCCCGCTCGGGTCTGAGCGACTGGGGTGACCTCTCCTTCACCACGACGCTCCAGCTGCTCCTCGACTCCTGCCGGGAGACGGCCGACCTCAACGCCACCGGCTGGAACGTCCTTCACCGTGCCGTCCTGCGGCACCTTCGCAACCGCCTCTACCTCCAGGCGTACGCGACCTCGGCTTCCGACCGACCGGCCGGGCCGGCGGTCGCCGCTCCTGTGGTGATCACCGGCCTGCCCCGAACGGGCACGACCCTTCTCCACAACCTGCTCGCCCTCGACCCCCGCCACCGGGTCCTGCGCTTCTGGGAGGCTCTGCACCCGGTGCCGCCCGATCCCGCTCGAGGCACATCGGAGGAGGCGCTCGTCGCCGCGGCGGAGAGGTGGCTCGAGCGGCTCTACGCCCTCACCCCGGGGTTCCGTGCCATCCACGGAGCCACGGCCCGAGGACCCGAGGAGTGCGACGCCCTCCTGCAGAACTCCTTCGCCAGCCAGCACTTCGACGACATGTTCAGCGCCACCGCCTACTCGGCGTGGCTGAACCGCGCCGAGCTGGTGCAGGAGTACGCCTACTACGCCTTCCAGCTCGGCGTGCTCACCCGCCCGGAGGACGTCGCTCGGCGCTGGGTACTCAAGGCGCCGAGCCATCTGGGCTACGTCGCCACGCTGCGTGCCACCTTCCCCGACGTCGTCGTGGTCCACTGCCACCGCGATCCCTGCCAGGCCGTCGGGTCCTACGCCAGCCTCGTGCTGGCCGTGCGCAGCCCCAACAGTGACGCCGTCTCCTTCGCCGCCATCGGCGCCCACGCCCTCGGTCGCAGCGCGCTGGCGATGGACCGGGCCCTGTCTGCCAGGGAAGGGGCCAGCGATGCCGGGTTCGTCGACGTCGCCTACGCCGAGCTGGTCGCCGACCCCCTCGCCACCGTGCGCCGCCTCTATGCCCAGGTGGGCGCGGACCTCGAAGACGACGTCCACGCCACCATGGCCGCGTGGATCGCCGACAATCCCCAGCACAAGCACGGGCGGCACCGGTACACACTCGAGCAGTTCGGGCTGGACGCCGCCGACGTCACCGCCCGCTTCGAGACGTACCTCAACCGGTTTGCGGCCGAGTGTCGTAGATGACTGCTGTTCTATCGCGCCGTCCCGCGACTGAGCTCTGCGAAGTCGCAGTTCAGCGCTTCGGGCCGCAGGCCCGGCCGAAGTAGATCAGCAGTCATCTAGGTGTTCCTCGCACCTATTGAGGAGGGGCGGCGTAGGCGAGCTAGTCTCACGGATTGCGGCCTGGCCGGCCCGCCCTGTGTAGGATCCGTCCGGCCCGGGGCCCGGTGGGGCACACGATCGCCGACGAAGGAGTCGTGGATGAGCACAGACGTGACGGGGACGAGGTCCGGCATTCGCCGTGTCGGCCGTCTGCTGGTCGGTGCGGCGTTGATCCTGGGTGTGCTCGTGTCGAGCCAGGGCACCTCGTCGGCCGTGCAGTTCTGCAACACCGCGCCCATCATCGGCGTGCCCGGGAGCGGCTCGCAGCTGCCACCGAACCCGTCGAACCCCTATCCCTCGCCCATCGTCGTCTCCGGCCTGACGGGCACGGTCACCGACGTCAACGTGTCACTTCTCAACATCAACACCACGGGTGACAACAACAACCCGCCCGAGCACTGGCCCTCTGACATCGACGTGATGGTCACCGCCCCCAACAACACGGCGGTTGTCGTCATGTCCGACGTTGGCGACGACAACAACACCACCCAGGGTTCCCTCTCCGGCGTGAACCTGACCATTGACGACCAGGCGGCGAACCCGCTCCCCGGCGACACCCGGCTGAGCAGCGGCACCTTCCGGCCCAACAACGACACCGACGAGGGTGACCAGCCCGACATTTGGCCCAACTCGCCGGCTCCCAACGGCGGGGGGTCAGCGCTGTCGGCGTTCAACGGCATCGACCCCAACGGCACGTGGAACCTCTGGGCCGTCGACGACACGGCCCAGGCCGGGGTGAACTTCACCGGCGGCTGGTGCGTCGACATCATCACCACCGGTGGCGGCGGCACCACCGTGCCGACCACGGTCGCCCCGACAACGACGGTCGCTCCTACGACCACCGTCGCCCCGACCACGACGGTCGCTCCGACGACCACCGTCGCCCCGACCACGACGGTCGCTCCGACGACCACCGTCGCCCCGACCACGACGGTCGCTCCGACGACGACGGTGGCGCCGACC
>DASZJY010000207.1:0-5667 GCA_035947635.1 Acidimicrobiales bacterium
ACCCAGACGCGCGACCGGGCCAGGACGGCGTCGAAACGCTCGCCGTAGCGCGCCCGGGCGTGCGTGAGGATCTCCGCCACCGTCTCACCCGGGATCTCGGCTCGGGCCACGCCGGCCGCTTCACGCGCCGCCGCGAACAACCTCAGGACGGGCACGGCGTCTCTCCCACCTCGGCGCGACCGTCCTTGACGACGGTGTGGCCCTGGCTCTGGGTCTCGAAGCCGTAGCTGCGCCCGCCGTCGAGCTCGCCCAGGTCGTACAGGGTGGTGACCAGGTCGGTGCCGGGCACGACCGGTCGGGAGAACCGCACCGCCAGTCGCCGGAGCGCCGAGGGCTCGCCGCCGGCGACCTCGGTGACGACGACGTGGCTGCACATGGCCATCGTGCACAGCCCGTGGAGAATGATCCCCGGGAGCCCGGCTTCCTTGGCGGTGGCCTCGTCGACGTGGATCGGGTTGTCGTCGCCCGAGGCGTCGCGATAGCGGAAGGTCTGGTCTGGATCCACGTGGAGAACCCGCTCGGCGACCCGGGCCGAACGGGCCCCGGCCGGGAGAGCGTGGTCGGGCCGGGGTTCGCCGGCGCTGTCGCCGGGCGCCATCCCTCGGATGAACATGGTGGCGAACTGCTCGAGGACGAGGGCGCCGTCGTCGCCCCGGCTCGTCACGGCGACGGTCACCTCGGCACCCGACCGTCTCGACCGGATCCCCGAGACCTCCGCCGACGTGACGAGCGTCTGGCCGGCGGCGAGCGGGCGGGGAAAGCGCATGTCCTGGGCGAGGTGGACGAGCATCGGCAGCGCCGCCGGGGGGACCACGTCGAGGACCGCCGCCATCATCGTGGGCCACGTCGGCACCACCCCGAAGACGGGCGGCACCCACGGCCCCGACTGGTAGACGGCAAGGTCGTCGTTCGTAGCCGCCGCGTAGGCGCGTGCCCGCTCGGCGTCGACCACGGCCGAGTCTGGACCGTGACGCGACCCCACCCTGGCGGTGTCGAGCACCAGCGACTGCTCCATCAGCGGCGACGACCTCTCATGCCTCTGCCCGCCAACCGGCGCCCGCAGGTGCCACGAACGGGCGCCGCCCGGCGTTAGCGTCGCACAACATGCGGGTGGAGGTCATCCGGAGCCACCGTCGCCGCAAGACCGTGCAGGCGACCGAGACCGGCGGTGTGGTGCGAGTGCTCATCCCCGCCACGATGAGCACGGCCGAAGAGGAGCGCTGGGTCGCTGACATGGTGGCCCGCCTCGATCGGCGCCGGGCGACGGCCGCCACCGATCTGGGATCGCGGGCCGGCGTCCTGGCCGCGCGCTACCAGCTGCCCCGGCCAACCGACGTCCGCTGGGTCGACAACCAGCGCTCGCGGTGGGCCTCCTGCTCCCCCGCCGACGGGGTCATCCGGGTCTCGTCCCGCCTCGCCGGCTTCCCCTCTTGGGTCGTCGACTACGTGCTCGTCCACGAGATGGCTCACCTCGTCGAGCCCGGTCACGGTCGGGAGTTCTGGGCGTTGGTCAACCGCTACCGCCGCGCCGAGCGGGCCCGCGGCTTCCTGCTCGCCAAGAGCTCCGACGACCGTTCCCACGACTGACCGGCGAACCACTCGCCGCTGGCGGTCACGACAGGCCTCCTATGGCGTGGCGGACGCCGCCCGCCACCGCCTCCACCCGCGAACCCTCGCAAGTGCCAGGGCCCACCCGGCTCTCGTGTCTCTCCGGCTGCACCCGCCCGCCGTCCGCCGTCGGCTCCCTGTACAGGATGCTGCACGCGCGCAGGTCGTCGCAGCGTTGCAGCGGTCTTCCCCGGTACTCCGTGCGAGTGGTCGACACGCTGCCCAGCCGACGCCAATGGTCGGGCACGCCGATGCGGCCGATGATCGTTCCCCGCCCACCCGAGTCGTCTCCGACTGCCGCGGACCACCAGCCCTCCCGCTCCGTCCAGACTCGCAGCTCGTACACTCGGCCCCCGTGCCAGGCGAGCGGCACCCGGCAGGTGACCGCTCCGGCGTCCGTTCTCACGACGGCGCCCTCTCCGACGGCTTGCAGACCCTCTCGCATCGAGAAGACGGCGACCCTCTCGGGCCCACCGGGAGGGCTTTCGGCGGGCGTCTCGACACCGAGGTAGCCGCCGTTGCCGCCGAGGATGGTGAACTCGTGGGCCCACAGGTAGCCCGCCCCCGGTCCGGGGTCGACGTCAAGGCGAAAGACGAGCTCGAAGCTCTCGTAGCCGGCCCGGGTCGTGCGGTAGATCGTGGGCGAGGGAGGCCACCACCACTCGGTGTAGGTGCCACGCGGTTCGGCCGCGGTCGGTCGACGACGCAGGACGCCCCCTCAGCAGCGGTGCTCTCGGGAGGACGACGCGATGCGTGGCGCCGGCGCGGGGTACGCCGGGCCTAGGCGCTGGACGCCGCCCCACCGCGGCGCCCCTTGTTGCGGGCGGCGCGGTCCTGGAGATCTTCGCCGGTGCAGGTGCAGTTGTCAGTCGCCATGTCGCACCCGTTGCAGGCCACCCGGCCCTCGTGGTTGTCGAAGTGGACCCCCGCGCCACAGAGGGCGCAGGTTGCGTTGGTGAGATCGAGGTAGGACACGGCGTCATTCTGCCCGTCGGCGGCGATCGGTGCGAACGCGAGGGTCATCGGCCGTCGGCCGCGGGGGCGAGCCGGCGCCTCAGGTCGTCGATCAGGCGCCCGGCGAGGGCGGGCGTCAACAGGTCGGTGCCGTGTCCGTGGCCGGGCATCAGCCACAGGTCCTTCGGATCGCCCGCCCACTCGTAGACCGCTCGAGCGTGCTGTTCGCCGAAGTAGTGATCGGCCGGGTCGTGCACGATGATCGTGAACGCGGGGGCGATGGCCGCCACCACGTGGCGCGAGTCGGGGACGCCGTCGAGGGTGGCGGCGACGCGTGTGCGCAGGACCCACGCCATGAGCTGGCGGCCCGCCCGCGTGCTGACGTAACGGCGCACCCGCTGGGTGGCCGGCGTGTCCCAGGCGGCCCAGTGGGACGGGGCGCTCACCGCCACCACTCCGGCCACCCCGCCCATGGCCCCGGCGTGGAGGAGGGCGGACGCCCCACCCAGGCTGACGCCGATGGTGACCACGGGCAACCCCTCGGGGGCAGCGGCGACCGCCGCCTGGACGTCCAACGGCTCGTCGCGCCCGAGGCTGCACAACCCCCCGGAGCGCCCATGACCCCGGAGCTCGGGCACGAGCACGTGCACGTGCTCCGCGAGCAGGCGGGCGAAGGCGTGGATGCGAGGCGTGCGGGACGAGTGGACGAGGCCGTGGACCAGCACGACGGTCGCGAAGGCGTCGGGCGGGCCCTGGAGGCGGGCGCCGGTGAGCCGCACGCCGTCCTCGGTCACGAGCGACAGCGCCTCCTCCCTGCCGTAGCGGGGGACGAAGGCGTACCGGCGGACGAAGCTCGTCAGCGCCCGGCCGTAGAGCGACGCGCCCGTCGCCATTCGTCCTCCGCCCGCCCGAGCTCGGTCGAGGGCGGCCCGTCGTGCAGGTACTCGTCGAGCAGCGCCCCCCACCGGCCGCTGGCCCGCAGGCGGCCGAAGATGGCGCTCATGCCCCAGACGACCCGGTCGAGGATCACGTACGACGGAGGCATGTTGAGGAGACGGATGACGTCGCCGAACTCGCCCTGGAGGTCGAGCATGCGCCCCAGCGTCTTCCCGACGAACTCGGAGGTGAAGGTGAACTCCTCCTTCTGGAACGGGATGTAGGGGCCGCTGCAGTAGACGTACAGGCGCTCGGGGTCGAGGCCGTGGTCGGCGGGCAGGAACCCGGCCCGCACGAGCGAGCGCACCAGCGCGTCGGGGTCCTCGGCGAGGATGGCGTCGAGGATGGGGCTCAACGTCTCCAGCTCGCCGCGCGCCCACCGCTTGACCAGCCCGAAGTCCAAGAAGGTGACCTTGGCCTTGTCGGGATGGAACCGGTAGTTCCCGGGATGGGGGTCGCCGTTGAAGACACGGTGGTGCCAGATCGACCCCTCGGCGAAGCGGAACAGGACCTCGGCAGCCACTCGCCTCTGCTCCTGCGTCGCCTGCGCCTGGAACTCGGACCACGACAGGCCGTCGACCCACTCGCTGGTGATCACCCGCTGCGCGCACCGCTCGGCGACGATGTCGGGCACGTGGATGAACGGGTGGCCGCGGTAGCGCTCGGCGAACTCGGCCTGGCACTTCGCCTCCAGCCGGTAGTCGAGCTCGTCGCCCATGCGGGCGCGGAGCTCGTCGACCATCGCCTTCACGTCCATGTTCTTCAGGGCGAAGCTGGCGAAGAGGCCGTACAGGAACTCGGCGTTGTCGAGATCGGATCGGATCGCCTTGTCCACCCCGGGGTACTGCACCTTGACGGCGACAATGCGGCCGTCGGGCATGACCGCCCTGTGCACCTGGCCGATCGACGCCGCCGCCGTGGGGATGGGGTCCCAGTCGAGGAAGAGCTTCTCGGGGTCGGCGCCCAGCTCCTCGCGAATGACCCCCTCGGCCAGGCTCGGGGCCATGGGCGGCACGTCGGCCTGGAGGGTGGCGAGGGCGGCGCGCGCCTCGGGCGGAAGGCCCTCGGCGATGAACGAGATCATCTGGCCCGCCTTCATGATGGCGCCCTTCATGCCGCCGAGCACCTCGGCCACGTCCTGGGCGCTGCGGATGGCGAAGCGCTCCTCCAGCCGGGCGCGCTGCTCCTCGGTGGCGCGCCGCCCCCTGAGCTTGACGGTCGTCCACGCCAGGGCCCGCCGGGCGGAGAGGCGCCAGACGCGCGCCTGGCGGTCGATGCGGTTGCGGCGGTCCTCGTCGGAGAGGGCGATCCCCACCCCTGCCGCCCCGGCGATCACCACCCCGGCGGCGGCCAGGGGGAGGGCCTTGCGCACGGTCAGGCGGTCGCTCCGCCCCGCGCTTCGCGCTCGGCCTGCTGCTGGTCGTCGCGGCAGAAGCGGGCCGCGGGCAGCGCCTCGAGGCGGTCCTCGTCGATGGGCCGGCCGCACGCCTCGCAGATGCCGTACGTCCCCTCGTCGAGGCGGCGCAGGGCGTGCTCCACGTCGGCCAGCTCCGCCTCGATGGACTCGAGGAACGAGAGGTCCTTCTCCCGCTCGAAGGTCTCCGTGCCGAGGTCGGCCTGGTGCTGGTCGAACGACGACAACTCGCCGACACTGTCCTGCTCGGACTGGTCCGTGTGGTGCCCGTCCACGAGTTGCCCTCGCAGCCCGCGCAGGCGGGCGTGCTCTTCTTCGAGCCTCTCCTTGGGGTCGCTGGGGGCCACGGCGTCGAGCCTACCGGTCGTCCCAGCCCTCCTCGGGCGCGGCGGCGGGGCGCCCCCGCAATAGCCTTGGCCCCACCGTTGGGAGCTGCGCCGGGGGTGTAGGTCAGTGGTAGACCGGCAGCCTTTTAAGCTGCGCGTCGGGAGTTCGATCCTCCCCGCCCCCACGCTTTTCGGGCAGGGGCAGGCCCCCGTGTGCGGCCCATGGACGCTCCCCCGGCGCCGCTAGGATCCAATCCGGTCCAGTCGTTCTCCCAAGTCAGAAGGTGGCTGGAGTGAGCAAGCGGTTCGGGAGGCCCAAGGGGCCGTCCAAGGAGGACATCGAGCGGGAGGCCGAGCGAGAGGTCGCCCGCCTCCAGCAGCAGGCGGGCGCCCGGCCCCCGGGGCCCGGCAGCGATGCCCCCGGCCCGT
>DASZJY010000208.1:0-7743 GCA_035947635.1 Acidimicrobiales bacterium
CGCCACCGGAGGACCCGCCGCTCAAGCGGGCGCAGCACGTCGCCCGGCACATGGGCGCCGCTCCTCGGCACCTGAGCGAGAGCACGCACGCGACCGACCCAGTCCGCGGTATGTCGGAAACGACGACCGATCTCAGTGTCGTCGAGCCCGTCGGCGGACAACCGGAGAACCCGGCGTTCCACCGGTCGGAGGATCGGATCCGGCATGGCGGGCACCTCCGGTCGTCGAAAGGCCACCATACACACCAGGAGGTCAGTTCGGTCTCATGAGGATTCCGCCATGACGAGGGAGGTTTCGACCCTCACCCTCGCGAGCGGATTGACGCTGTCGTTTGCGGAGCAGGGCGACCAGTCCGCTCCGGCCCTGGTGCTGCTGCCGGGCCCGACGGACTCGTGGTTGTCCTACCAGCCGGTTCTCGAGCGGACCCCGCTGTCCATTCGAGCCATCGCCGTCTCCCAGCGGGGGCACGGGGACTCAGACAAGCCCGCAACTGGCTATCGAGTGGAGGACTTCGCCGCCGACGTGCCGGACCTGCTCGACGCCCTTCTCATCGAGCAAGCGGTCCTGGCCGGGCACTCGGGCTCGTGCCTGGTCGCCCGTCGCGTCGCAATCGATGCTCCTGGGCGCGTCGCGGGCCTGGCGTTGGAAGCATCCCCGACCACGCTGGCCGGCGACGTGCGGCTCGAGGGGTTCGTGAAGTCGGTGGTCTCGCGTCTGGAGGACCCGATCGACCTCGACTTCGCACGATCCTTCATCGTCGACACGTCGTCCGGCGACGTCCGGCCAGAGGTGCTCGACGCGCTGGTGGGTGAGCTCTTGAAGGTCCCGGCGCGCGTCTGGCGCGAGACGTTCGCCGGGTTGCTCGACTACGACGACATGGCCGAGCTCGAGCGCGTCTCCGCACCTACGCTGTTGATCTGGGGCGACGCCGACGAGCTCGTCGGGCGTGAGATGCAGGAGCAGCTGATGGAGCACATGCCGTGCGCGGAGTTGGTCGTCTACCCCGGTTCGGAGCACACCCCGAGGTGGGAGGAACCGTCGCGCTTCGCTTCCGACGTGGCCGCCTTCGTCGAGCGGGTGCTTCCTGCCCGACCGATGTGAGGCCCGAGCCGCCGAGCGATCAGAGCATCTCGAGCGGTTGCGGCTCCTTGGGCGCCGGGAACGCGCGGTCGAGCTCGTCGAGGTCCTCGTCGGTGAGTCGGAGCTCCAGGGCGGCGTGGTTCTCCCGGACGTGTGCCGGCGTGCCCGCCTTGGGCACGGTGGCGACGCCGTCCCGGCGCAGCACCCAGGCGAGGGCCACTTGCGACGGTGTGGCGTCGTGGCGGGCGGCCACCGCCTCGAGGGCGGAATGTCCGAGCAGTCGAGCTTGCTCCATCGGCGAATACGCCATGACGGGAAGACCGCGATCCTGGCACCACGGCAGGAGGTCGAGCTCGATGCCCCGGCGGGTGAGGTTGTAGAGCACCTGGTCGGTCGAGACCTTCTCGCCGCCGGAGACACCCACCAGTTCCTCCATGTCGCCGGGGTCGAAGTTGCTCACGCCCCAGTGACGGATCTTGCCGTCGTCGATCAGCGTGGCGAACCCGTCGAGCGTCTCCTCGAGCGGGGTCGAGCCACGCCAGTGCAACAGGTACAGGTCGATCCGGTCGGTATCCAGGCGTCGCAGGCTGTCCTCGCACGCCCGGACGGTCGCATCCCGTCCGGCGTGGGACGGGAGGACCTTGCTCACGATGAACACCTCGTCGCGATGCCCCCTGATCGCTTCGCCCACGAGCTCCTCGGCGTCACCGTCGCCGTACATCTCGGCGGTGTCGACAAGCGTCAGACCGAGGTCCATACCGAGTCGCAAAGCGCTGATCTCGTCGTCACGCCGGCGGGCGTCCTCGGCCATGTGCCACGTGCCGAGTCCCAGCACGGGGATCGAGTCCCCCGAGGGAAGCATCGTGGTTGGAACGGTCGCGGCGCACACGGCGTCGACCGTACGCACGACGGTGGCCGCCCGCCACTGCGACCGCCGGCTCACACGCCGCCCACGGAGGAGGACAGCGCGGCGGAGCGGCGCGTGAGTCGGGCGCAAGTGCTCGCCTTCCGTTCGGCCGCGCAGTCGCTCGACCGGCGCCGCCCGGCGACCCAATTGCTCGACGTCACCGTCGCGTTCGCGCTGAGTCTCCGAGCAGCGTCGTCACGCAGCCATGCCGCGCGTCATGCGGTCGACGATGCGCAGAAAGGACTCCGGGTCGAGGCTGGCCCTGGTGGCGCCCATGCCGTCCAGCCCGTCGAGGGCGGCGAACTCGTCGACGTTCTCCTCCGCCACGGTGCCCCCGTAGAGGACCTCGGGCTGGCGCGCGCCCAGCTCGGTCAGCACGCCCTTCACGTGCTCGACCACGCCGTCCACGTGGTCGGCGGGCGCGGCGTGCTCCGCCCCGATGGCCCACGCCGGCTCGTAGACGACGAGCACCGCCTGGGCACCCACGTCGATCCCCCCGAGGCCGCGCCGCAGGCGTCGCTCCGTCACGCCGACGGCGTCGTCGTCCTGCTCGTCCTCGCCGACGAACAAGATCGGGGTCAGCCCGTTCTCGACGACGGCGGCGACCTTGCGAGCAACGTCCTCGTCGGTCTCGCCCGCGCCACGGCGCTCGCTGTGGCCGACCATGACGTACTCCACGAGGCTGCGCAGCATCCGGGCCGAGACCTCGCCGGTGTAGGGGCCCTCGGCCTCCCAGTGGCAGTTCTGGGCGCCGAGCCGCACGAACCGGTCGTCCGCCACCGCGACCAGGGGGGCCAGCGCCACGAACGGCGGGCAGACGATCACCCGCGGCAGTGCGGCACCCGACTCGGCGCGCTCCGCCAGCCCCGCCTGCATGGCCTGGAGCCGCTCCCGCGCCTCGTCGACGGTCGGGTACATCTTCCAGTTGGCGAGGAAGTACTTCAGGGCAGGACGGTGACGGGCTCCGGGCAGACCCACCGGCGCTCGACGGCGGCGATCCGCACCGCGTCGAACAGGGCCTGCACCCGCAGCCCCTCCTCCAGCGACGGGTCCGATGCGGCGCCCTCCCGGATGGCCGCCCAGAAGTTCCGGGCCAGGCGCTTGAAGGCCTCGGTGGAGCTGTTGTCGAGCGGCCCCTCGCACTGGAGGTCCTCGTCGGCCCGGCCCCACCACACGCGCTGGTCGGCGTCGAGCCTCACCGTGCCCTCGTCGCCGTGGAGCTCGATCACGTCGCCCCGGCCGTGGCGGGCGGTCGCCACCAGGCTGACGACGCCGAGGCCGCCGCCCCGGAACCGAAGGATGATGGCGTAGGCATCCTCGGCCGTGACCGGCAGCAGCTCGCCGTCGTCGTCCCCCGACGTCCGCATCGGCACGCCGACCTCCGTCACCGCTGCCACCGCCTCCACCGGCGGGAGGATCTCCAGAAGCATGTCGAGGTCGTGCACGCCGTAGCCCTGCAGACGGCCGCCCCCCATGGTGGCGTCGTGCACCCATGTGTGGGGGCGAGACTGCGGGTGCGCATGGTCGGACTGCACCAGCGAGACGGTCACCATGCGCGGCTTCCCGAACACCTCGCGGGCGTGCTCGATCAGGTGCTGGCGCGTCTCCTTGAGGCGCAGCTCGTAGCCGACCGCTCCGACGACGCCCGCCTCTCGGATGGCGCCGAAGATCTGGCGAGCCTCGGCCATGTTGTCACCCAGGGGCTTCTCGCACAGGACGTGCAGCCCCCGCCGAGCCGCAGCCACCGCAAAGGGCAGGTGCTTGACCACGGGCGTGGCGACGTGGACCGCCTCGAGGCCCGGGAAGGAGATGAGCTCGTCGAAGTCCGCCGTCCCCAGCTCGAGGCCGGCGCCGTCGGCCAGCTCCCTCGCCCGCTCGGGGCGCCGGGACCACACCGCCACCGGCTCGAACTCCTCCAGCTCCTGGTAGGCGGGCAGCGCCACCTTCGACCCGTAGCCACCGCCCGCCAATGCGATCTTCACCGGGTTGGCCATAGAGAGTCAGTACCTCGTGGACTGGTCGGCGTCGGCGCTGAAGGTGGCGGTCATGTCTCGGTGACGGTTGGCCGGGTGGCGGCGACGGCGTCGAGGAGGTTGTCGGTGGAGGCCTTCATGGCTCCGGCCTACCCAACGGTCGGCGGACATGCAAGCCCTTTCACCCCGTCAGGGGTCATCGGCTGTAGGCAGGGGCTGCGGTGGGGCCCCGTTGGCCGCTGTCTTGTAGCAGCCCGACGGCGACAGGCGGAAAGAGGATCACCGAGAGCAGGCCGGCGCCGACGAGGGCCGCGGTGTTGGCCTCGTTGACCAGACCCATCTCCAGCCCGATCTGGGTGCTGGCGACGATGAAGGGCAGCGACGTGGCCTGCAGGAGCCCGGCCGCCACCACCGCCCGCTGATCGACCAGCCCTGGGCGGTAGAGCACGGCGGGGAGGCCCCGCACCACCAGCAGGGCGAGCACGAACAGCGGCACGCGCGCCACCGTGGACGGACTGGCGAAGAGGGCGTCGGCGTCGAAGCGCAGGCCGCTGGTGACGAAGTACACGGGGATGACGAAGCCGTAGCCAATGCCCTCGAGCTTCTCGGCGAACCGGGGATGGCGGGCCAGCTCCTCCTTGTCGACCACCCGAAGCAGGGCGCCGGCCACGAACGCCCCGAGGATCGTCTCCAGCCCGAGCTCGCCGGCCAGCGCAGCGAACCCGACCATGATGGCCACCGCCGCCCGCACCCGGATCTGGGCGGTCGTGTCCTCCAAGCGCTCGAACACCGCGTTGAGCCGCATCGAGCGGCCCGACCACGCCAGTCCGGCGGCAACCACCCCGGCGGCGGCCACGAAGGCGCCCAGGAGCACGAGCTTGGTGCTCAGCCCGGTGGCCTCCTCGGAGAAGAGGAGCGACAGGAGGATCACCGCGCTGAAGTCGGCGACCGTCGCCCCGGCGATGACCAGCTGGCCGGTGCTCGAGTCGGTGTGACCGGCGTCTTTCAAGACGGGGACAACGAGCCCAAGCGACGTGGCCAGCAGGACGATGGCGAGGAAGAGGCCGTTGCCCAGGCCGGCGGCGTCGAGTCCCAGGCCGACGACCACGGCCACGGCCGCGGAAGCCGCCAGGCCCAGCGCCGCCAGTCGCAGCGTCCGGCCCCGGAGCCGCTCGAGGTCGATCTCCATGCCGGCGAGGAACAACAGGAAGGCCAGGCCGATCACCGAGACGACCTCGATCGGCGCGTCGATCTCGACCCAGCCGAGGACCGACGGGCCGAGAAGCACCCCGAGGACGATCTCGAGGACGACCGCCGGAACCCGGATAGCCGGCACGAGCCCCACGATCAGCGGCGCGGCGACCGCGACGACCAGCACCACCAGAAGGCCACCGAACGACATGTCCCCTCCCCTGTGCGCTCGTCCGAGACCGGCCGGCCGGCCGGTTCCTCAGGGCGCGGCCGGCTTCTCGGCGTGGCCGCCGAACTCCTTGCGCATGGCCGACAGCACCCGTCCGGCGAACTCACCCTCCCCCCGTGAGCTGAAGCGCTCGTACAGAGCAGCGGTGAGCACGTGGGCGGGCACACCCTCCTCGACCGCCGCCTGTACCGTCCAGCGGCCCTCGCCGGAGTCCGAGACCCGACCGCCGAACCCTGAGAGCTCGGGATCGCGGACCAGGGCGGTGGCGGTGAGGTCGAGCAGCCACGAGCTGACGACGCTGCCCCGCCGCCAGACCTCGACGACGGCGGGGAGGTCGAAGTCGTACTGGTAGTTGGCGGGGTCGCTGAGAGGCGCCGTCTCCGCGTCGCCGGCTTGGACCTCCTTGCCGACGTTGGCCCGGTGCAGGATGCCCAGCCCCTCGGCGAGGGCGGCCATGATCCCGTACTCGATGCCGTTGTGGACCATCTTCACGAAGTGCCCGGCGCCGGCGGAGCCGCAGTGCAGCCAACCCAGCTCGGCCGGATGAGGATCGCCGGTGCGGCCGGGCGTGCGCTCGGCGGCGTCGACGCCGGGGGCGATCGTCGAGAACAGCGGCCCCAGGCGCTGGACGACCTCAGTCTCGCCTCCGACCATGAGGCAGAACCCCCGCTCCAGCCCGAACACGCCGCCGCTCGTTCCCACATCGACGTAGTGGATGCCGCGGGGCGCCAGCACCAGGGCTCGCGACAGATCGTCTCGGTAGTACGAGTTCCCGCCGTCGATGATGATGTCGCCCTCCTCCATAAGGGCGGCGACGGCGTCGACGGTCGGGCCGGCGAAGGCGGCCGGGACCATGATCCAGGCGGCCCTCGGAGTCGACAGCTTGGCCACGAAGTCCTCGAGGGACGAGGCCCCCACCGCCCCCTCGCCCTCGAGCCGGGCGACCGCCTCGGCGCTGACGTCGAAGACGACGCACTCGTGTCCACCCCGCATCAGCCGGCGCACGAGGTTGGCGCCCATGCGCCCGAGCCCGACCATGCCCAGTTGCATCGCCGTACCCCTTTCAGTCGAGAAGGGAGAGAAGGTCGTCGAGCGCCACCCGGGCCGCCCGCAGGCCGCGCCGGCGCAGCGTCTGGAGGTCGCCGGCGGCCTGGGCCCGGATGAGGGTCCCGAAGCCGAAAGGCTGGCCGGGGATGGGCAGGTCCACGTCGTCCTCGCCGACGACCTGGACGAAGACGCCCGTGGGCGGGCCGCCCTTGTGGAACTGCCCGGTCGAGTGCAGGAAGCGGGGCCCGATGCCGAGCGTGGTGGCCACCTTGAACCGGTCGCGCACCGCCACGCGCACCTCCTGCAGGCGGCCCACCACCTCGGACCAGGGGTCGATGTACGCGTGGATGGCGAGGTAGTCGCCCGGCCGCAGCTGCTCGAGCATGCCGGCCACCGGCTCCGCCGCCAGCTCGGGCATGCCCTCGGACAGCACCCTCGCCGTCGCCGCCTTGGCCTCGGCCACGTTGGGCTGGTCGAAGGGGTTGATGCCGAGCGCCGCGCCGGCCAGGCACGTCGCCCATTCCCAGCGGAACACCTCGGCGCCGACATCGAAGGGGTCGGTGTACGGCAACTCGACCACCGGGTGGCCGGCGTTGGCGAGGGCGTCGAGCTGGGCCGAGAACGTCGAGCCGATGGCCACAAACAGTCGATCGTCGCCGTAGTGCTCGGGAGCGCCCAGCGGCTCGCCGACCACCGGCAGGACACCGGTGCCGCGCTTCCCTGTCGACTCGGCGATCAGCTGCTCGAGCCAGAGCCCGAAGGTCTCGATCTCCGGCGGGAGGACGATCGTGAGCTTGTCCCGGCCCGCCCGCGCCGCCGCTGCCATGACCGCCCCCAGCCGCAGGGCGGGGTTCCGGTCGGGCGGCACGCACGGCGCGGTGGCGGCGGCCATGTGCCCGGTGCGGTCGAGCAGCTCGCAGACGTCTACGCCGAGCAGGGCGGCGGGCACCAGGCCGAAGTGCGAGAGCGCCGAGTAGCGCCCACCGATGTCGGGCCGGTTCTCGAAGACCTTGCGAAAGCCCCGTTCCCGGGCGAGGGTCCCCAGCTCCGACCCGGGGTCGGTGACCACGGCGAACTGCTCAGGGCGGCCGACGCGCTCCCAGAAGAGCTCGAGGTGGCTGCGCGTCTCGATGGTGCCGCCCGATTTGGAGGCGGCGACGAACAACGTCCGGTCGAGCGGCAGCGCGTCGGCCACCCGGCCGATGGCCTCGGGATCGGTGGTGTCGAGGACGAGCAGCTGGAGGTGGCCCTCGGCCGCACCGAACGTCTCCACCATGACCTCGGGGAACAGGCTCGACCCACCCATGCCCATCAGC
>DASZJY010000209.1:0-9392 GCA_035947635.1 Acidimicrobiales bacterium
CTCGAGGGGGTCGACGAAGCGCTCCACCTCGGCGTCGACCGGGTAACCCAGAGCAGCCACCCGCTGCACGAGGCCCTCCTTGAACCGCTCCCGCTCCCGCCGCCAGTCGACCTTGCCGTCGAGGTTGGGCGTGGGCTCGAGGACGTAGAGCGTGCTGTGCCCCGGCGGGGCGAGCGAGGGGTCGGAGAAGGTGGGGCTGGTCACGAGCATGGACGGGTCGGGCATGTTCTCGCCCCGCTTCAGGAGGGCGTCGAACGCCTCGGCCCACTCGGTGCCGAAATGGATGTTGTGGTGCGACGCCTCCGGAGGAAGCGCCCCCTTCACCCCGGCCAGCCACACCGCGCACGAAGGGGAGTAACGGCCCTTGCGGGCCACCCGTGGGGCGGGCACGTCTCCAACGAGCTCCCTATAAGCGACCGGCAGGTCGGGGTTGAGCACGACGGCGTCGGCCCGCACCAGCTCACCGGTGTCCATGCCTACTCCCACGACCCTGTCGCTGTCACGGAGGACCCGCTCGACCGTCGCCCCGTAGCGGAAGGTGGCGCCTGCCTTCTCGGCCGCCTCGGCCAGCCCTCGCGGGATGGCGTGCACGCCGCCCTCGGGGAAGAACACGCCCTCCACGGTGTCCATGTAGGTGATCACGCAGTACAGGGCGAGGGCCTCGAACGGCGAGAGGCCGGCGTACATGGCCTGGAAGGAGAACACCCGCTGGAGGCGGTCGTCGGAGAAGTACGAGTTGACGACCCCGGCCAGCTTCTTGAAGCCGCCCATGCGCACGAGGGCGAGCAGAGGCCGCACTGGACGGGCGATGGAGAGGACTGAGTCGAAGTTGCGGTCGATGAAGTTGGGCAGCTCGAGGCGGTAGAGCCCGGTCAGCCAGTCGCAGAAACGGCCGAAGGCGGCGGCCTGCTCGGGGCCGCACTTCGCCCGAATCTCCTCGGTCATGGCCTCGCGGCCGTGGCGCACGTTGATCTCGGTGCCGTCGGCGAAGCAGGCGCGGTACATGGGGTCGACCGGCTTCAGGCGGACGTAGTCGTCCATCCGGGCGCCGGCGGCGGCGAACGTGTCGGCGACGATGCCGGTCATCGTCAGCACGCTCGGGCCGGTGTCCATGCGGTAGCCGCCCTCCTCGAGAACGCCGGCCCGACCGCCGGGTACGTCCTCCCGTTCGAGGACGAGCACGTCGTGGCCACGCCCGGCCAGGTGGCAGGCGGCCGAGAGCCCGCCCAGCCCGGCGCCGACGACGACGACCCTCACCGGACGAAACCCCCTATCGGTCTCGACCGGCGACGTACTGGGCGAGGTCGACGAGGGCGTCGCGGGCTTCGGCGGTGACGGCGGCGGCGTCGAGGGCGATCACGGCCTGACCGACGAGGTCGTCGATGGCCCGCTCGACCTGTTCGACGGCCCCCGTCTCCACCAGCACGTGCTGGAGGGCGGCGACGTCGCGCTCGTCGAGGTCGGGCGCTCCGTAGCGGTCGAGGACGAGGGCGGCGGCGGGTCCGGCCCGTTCCCGGGCGGTGGCGAAGAGGACGGTCGGCTTGCCCTCCCGCAGGTCGTCGCCGACGGGCTTGCCGGTGAGGGTCTCGTCGCCGTACACGCCCAGAAGGTCGTCGCGGAGCTGGAAGGCCTCGCCCAGCGGGAGCCCGTAGTCGGAGAGCGGGGCGGCGAGGTCGTCGAGCCGCCCGGCCAAGGCGGCGCCGAGGTGGAGGGGCCGCTCGACCGTGTACTTGCCCGACTTGTAGAGCGAGATGCGCCGGGCCTCGTGGGCGCCGGCCCGGCCGCGGGCGGTACCCACCAGGTCGAGGTACTGGCCCACGTTCACCTCGATCCGCAGCTCGGTGAACACGTCGGCCGCCGCCGGAGGGGCGCCGGCGAGGAGGTGGTCGGCGTACACGAAGGCCAGGTCGCCCACGAGGATGGCGACGCCCTCGCCGAAGCGGCGCCCTTCCCCCCTCCAGCCGTCGAGGGCGTGACGCTCCTCGAAGCTCACATGGACGGTCTCGGTGCCCCGCCGCCGCGAGGAGCCGTCCATGATGTCGTCGTGGATGAGGGCGAAGGTGTGGAGCAGCTCCAGCGCCGCGCCGCCGTCGATCACCCAGGGGTCGTCGGGGTCACCTCCCGCACCCACGAACGCCCAGTGGCAGAAGGCGGGACGCAGTCGCTTGCCCCCTGCGAGCACCAGGTCGCGGAGCGCGGCCAGGGGCTCACCCAGCTCGGGATCAGCCGCGGTCCAGCGCTCGATCTCGCCGCTCAGCAGGCAGTCGATGCGGGCGTCGACCCGTCGGGCGATCTCCGCCAGGGTGGGTGGTGCAGCCCTCGCCGCCGGAACGACTCGCACGAACCTCCTCTCGCAGCGCGGCCAAAGGTTACCGACCGCCGCCCACAGACCTGCCCAACCGGCGTGCGGCGCGCGGAGTTCGGGGCGAGAGGACCGTGCGGATGACGCCGGGTCGGCGCGGGTCAGGCTGCGGCCGTCGGCGCCACCGTCGGCTCGACGCCTCGCCGGAACCGGGACGGGGGCCAGAGGCGGCCGTTGGTGATCGCCGTCCCCAGCAGCCAGCCCACGCCGAGGACGGCGGCGCCGGCGACGGCGTCGATGATGAAGTGGTTGGCGGTGATCACGATGGCGGCTAATGTGCCCACTGGATAGAGGACGCCCACGAGCTTGGTGGCCCAGTGCCGAAGAGCGGCCACGAGGGCGCAGCCGCACCACAGCGCCCACGCGAAGTGGAGGCTGGGCATCGCCGCGTACTGGTTGGAGATCTTGTGCATGGCACCCGAGTCGAACGACCAGGGCGTGCCGAACACGGCGAGGCTGTCCACGAAGCCGTAGGAGGGCGGCAGCAGGCGAGGGGGCATGAGCGGGTAGAAGGCGAACCCGATCAGGGCCAGTCCGGTGGTGGCAGCGAGGGCGTTGCGCCACTTGGCGTAGCGGATGGGGAAGCGGCGGAACAGGAGCACCAGCACGAAGATCGTCACGATGAAGTGGAGGGTGCCGTAGAAGACGTTCCACAACGTCATGACCAGGTCCGAGTCGATGAACGCGGACTGGATCTCCCGCTCCCGGTACAGGCCCAGCCACCGCTCGAGATCGATCACCTTCTTGGCGTTGTTGAAGGCGTGCTCGGCGGAGACGGTGGCCGAGCCCTGCATGTTCCTGACCGCGCTGTAGACGCCGTAGAAGACGAGGGCGATCACCACCTCCTTCCACCAGCGCAGCGGACGGGCGGCCGGCGCCCGCGGCTCCGCCGACTCCTCGTCGAGCAGGGTGGCGGGGGCGTCGGGGCTGTCGTCTACCGCCTTCACGCCAGGGCGCGGGCGTCTCGCGGTCCGACGGCGAGGGCCGGAGCGCCGAGGAGGCTGACGCCCAGGTTGAGGCCGTAGACGGCCAGGCCCAGGGCAATGGCCTGCTCGGTGGTCACCCCGAGGGGAGCCAGGAGCACGACCAGGGCGCCCTCCCGCAGGCCGAGCCCGCCGAACGACACGGGCAGCACCTGGGCGATGGCCATCACCGGCACGAACGCCAGCGCCGGGCCCCAGCCCAGCGGGATCTCGAGGGCCTGGGCCGCCACCCAGACAGCGGCGACGACGGTCAGCTGGTAACAGACGGCGGCGACGAGGACGCCGGCGGACGCGACCGGCCGGCGCCGCAGGTGGTCGAGGCCCAGGTGGACGGCGCCGACGAAGCGCAGCCAGTTGGGGCGGTCGGCCAGGCGGCCGCCCAGGCGGGGGCTGGCGGTGAGGGCGAGGAGGGCAACGAGAGCGAGCAGCGTGAGGAGCGAGAGGGCGACGGCCAGGCGGCTGGCCGTGCCCAGGCGCAGGAGCGAGGGGTGGAGGAGGAGCCCGGTCAGCGAGAGGAACGGCAGGACCACGAAGCCGGTGAGGCGGTCGAGGGCGACGGAGCGAACGAGGCCGCGGCCTGGCCGTTGTCGCCCGCCAGGCGTACCACCCGCACGACGTCGCCGCCGACGGTGGACGGCAGGAAGTTGGCGACGAAGAGCCCGGCCAGGCCGTGCGAGAGCAGGGGCGGCAGGGGCGACGGCAGGTCGAGGGCGGAGAGCACCCGCTGCCAGCGCACCGTGGCCAGCACGATCGACGCCAACCACACCGCGAGGCCCACCGCCAGCAGCGGCAAGGTGTCGTTGTCACCGGTGGCGAAGACGGACCCGAGGTGCACGCGGGAGAGGAGGAAGCCGAGCAGGACCGCGCTCACGCCGGCGCGCAGCGCCACGACACCCCTCCGGCGGCCAGCCAAACCCTTACGGTCCAGAGCCCTCCAGACTACGCGACCCCTCGCGGTTTTGGGGAAGGTTTCGCGCCCGCCGATCGGGGCCGCTTCTCGTAGGATGAGGCCTGTCTCGGGCCCTTTGGCCCCCGTCCCCGGGAGTTCCGGAATGATCGACGACGCCGTCGTCCAGAGAGTGCTCGGCGTGGCCCTGCGCAACGGCGGGGACTTCGCCGAGGTCTTCGCCGAGGATCGCCGCTCGTCGTCGGCCTACTTCGACGACGGCAAGGTGGAGGAGCTCGGCTCGGGGCGCGACCGGGGAGCCGGCATCCGGGTGGTGCGGGGGGAGACGACCGGTTTCGCCCACACGTCCGACCTCACTGAGGCGGGGCTACGGGCGGCAGCCGAGGCGGCAGCCGCGGCAGCGCGGGGCGGCGGGCAGGGCGTGCGGGAGGTGGCGCTCAGCCGCCAGGAGGCGCCCCGTGCCCACGACGTCGAGGTCCTGCCCCAGGACGTGGCCAAGGCCCGCAAGGTCGAGCTCCTCGCCCGGGCGGACGAGGCCGCCCGCTCCGAGGGTGGGGCGATCCGTCAGGTCTCGGTGTCCTATGCCGACGGGAGGCGCCAGATCCTCGTCGCCAACAGCGACGGCCTGCTCACGACCGACGACCAGGTGCGCACCCGGTTCATGGTCCACGCGGTGGCGGCCGGTGACACCGGCATGCAGACGGGCTACGAGGGCCCGGGGCGCACGGTCGGGTTCGAGCTGTACGACGAGATCGACGTGGAGGACGTCGCCCGCACCGCCGCCCGGCGAGCCCTGACCATGCTGAAGGCCCGTCCCGCCCCCACCGGCACCCTGCCCGTGGTGCTGCGACGGGGCGCCGGGGGCGTGCTGTTCCACGAGGCGTGCGGTCACGGGCTGGAGGCCGACCTGGTCGGCAGGGACGCCTCCGTGTTCCGCAACCGGGTCGGCGAGATGGTGGCCAGCCCCCTCGTGACCCTGGTCGACGACGGCACGTACGCCCGGGAGTGGGGCACCTACGCCGTCGACGACGAGGGCCATCCCGCCCAGCGCAACACGCTCATCCAGGACGGCGCCCTCACCGACTACATGTGGGACCTGCTGCGGGCCCGCAAGGAGGGTCGGGAGTCATCGGGCAACGGGCGGCGCCAGAGCTACCAGCACCTGCCCATGGTGCGGATGACCAACACGTACGTCCTGGCCGGTGAGGACGACCCTGACGAGATCATCCGCCAGACCCCCCACGGGGTGTACTGCGTGCAGCTGGGCGGCGGCCAGGTCAATACCGCCACCGGGGACTTCGTGTTCGGCATGACCGAGTCCTACATGATCGAGGACGGCGAGATCACCGAGCCGGTCCGGGCCGCCAACCTCATCGGCAACGGCCCCGACGTGCTGCGTGCCATCGACGCGGTGGGCAACGACTTCGACACATGGGCGGGCACCTGCGGCAAGGACGGCCAGGGCGTCCCCGTCTCGTCGGGCCAGCCCACTCTTCGGGTGGCGGCCATGACCGTCGGCGGGACGGCCCGGTGAGCGACGAAACGACCTCGCCCGCGAAACGACCCCCTCCACGGGGCAATCGCGCGAGGACGGGGCGGTGAGCGACCTTCTCGCCCTCGCCGAGCGGGTGGCGGGGTGGGCGACCGAGGGGGAGCAGGTCGAGGCGTACGTGGCCCGGTCGCACCACACCGAGATCAAGGTGTTCGACGGCGAGGTGGAGTCGCTGTCGTCGGCCGACACCGAGGGCATCGGCGTGAGGGTCGTGACCGGGGGCCGCCAGGGCTTCGCCTACGCCGCCTCCCTCGACGAGGCCGTCCTCGCCGAGACGCTGGCCGAGGCCCGGGACAACGCCGCCTTCGCCACCTTCGACGAGTTCGCCGGCCTCCCCAGCCCCGACGGCGTGGAGCCGGTTGAGCTCGACCTCTGGCGGGACGACCTGGCCGCCTTCCCGGCCGACGACAAGGTCGCCATCGCCCTCGAGGTCGACCGGGCCACCCGGGTCGCCGACCCCCGCATCCGCGGCGTCGAGACGGCCCAGTACGGCGACGGGGCCACCGAGTCGGCGGTGGCCTCCAGCGAGGGAGTCCGGGCGTCGTCCCGGCGGACCGTGTGCTCGGTCTACGCCGACGCCATGGCCGGGGAGGGCACCGACACCCAGACCGGCTACGGCTACTCGGTCGCCCGCCGTCCCCAGGACCTCGACGTGGCCAAGGCGGCAGCCGACGCCGCCTACCGCACCACCCGACTGCTCGGCGCCCGCAAGCCCGCCTCCCGCCACCTCACCGTCCTCTTCGAGCCCCGGGTGACGGCGTCGTTCCTGGGCCTGCTGTCGCGGGCGTTCTCGGGCGAGTCGGTGCTCAAGGGGCGGTCGATCTTCGCCGGGCGGGTGGGCGAGAAGGTGGCCGTCCCCGGCTTCACCCTCGTCGACGACCCGACCAACCCCCAGGCCTATGGGGCCGCCCGCTACGACGCCGAGGGCCTGGCCACCCGCCCGAACACGCTCGTCGACGGGGGCGTGCTCGCCGGCTTCCTGCACAACAGCTACACCGGGCGTCGCTCGGGTGGGACGTCGACCGGCTCGGCCGTGCGAGGCGGCTACAGGTCGACGCCCGGCGTCGGCAGCCGGGCCCTCGTCCTCTCCCCAGGCGACCTCGACCAGGAGCAGCTCATCGCCGAGATCGGCGAGGGCCTCCTCGTGCAGTCGGTCACCGGGCTGCACTCGGGAGCCAACCCGGTGAGCGGCGACTTCTCGGTGGGCATCCAAGGCCTCATGGTCCGCGGCGGCGCCGCCGCCGAGCCGGTGCGAGAGGCCACGGTGGCCTCGACCCTCCAGCGCATGCTCCAGGACGTGGTGGCGGTGGGGTCCGACCTCGAGTGGCTGCCCGCAGGGGCGGCCGGCCTCACGCTCGCCGTCGGCGACGTCGCCCTGAGCGGCAACTGAGGGGTGCTCGCCGCTGCCGCGGCTGCCCTCGGCGCTGCGGCCGAGCCGGCGCAGCACATCCCGATCCTCCACGCCATCGTGCTCGGCATCGCCCAGGGGCTGTCCGAGTTCCTCCCCATCTCCTCGAGCGGCCACCTGCTCCTCATCCCCTGGCTCTTCGAGTGGAGGGAGTTCACCGACCCGGCCGCCGCCGACCTGGAGAAGAGCTTCGACGTCGCCCTTCACATCGGCACCTTCGTCGGAGCCGCCGCCTACTTCCGGCGCGACCTGCTCACCTTCGCCAAGGCGGGCGTGGCGTCGATCCGCCAGCGGGCGGTGCGCACCACCGACGAGCGCCTGGCCTGGCTCCTCCTGCTGTCGGCCCTGCCCGGCGCCGCCGTCGGGTATGCCCTGGAGTCGGTGATCGAGGAGCACCTCGGCCAGGAGTGGCTCATCGCCGTGATGCTGATCGTCTTCGGGCTCGTGCTGCTGGTCGCCGACCGGGCGGCGGGCACCAGGGGCGAGGCCGACTTCCGGGTGCGCGACGCCGTGATCATGGGACTGTGCCAGGCGGGGGCCCTTCAGCCCGGCGTCTCCCGGTCAGGGATCACCATCAGCGCCGGCCGCTGGCTCGGCTTCGACCGCGACGCCGCCGCCCGAATCTCGTTCCTCATGAGCCTGCCGATCATCGGCGGCGCCGGCCTGTACACGGGCGTGGAGCTGCTGGCCGAGGGCGGGCCGCCGGCCGGGACGGGCTCCGCCTTCCTCTGGGGTATGGCGGCGTCGGCGATCACTGGCGCCGTCGCCGTGTGGCTCGTGCTGCGGGTGGTGCGCACCCGCTCGTTCGCCCCCTTCGTCGCCTACCGGGTGGCCGCCGGCCTGTTCGTGCTGGGGCTGATCGTCACCGGGGTGCGCTGACCGTCGCCGGCGGATCGGCGGTGAGGGCGAGCGTCACCGCTCCGTGCACGACCGCGAACGCCACCCGCGCCGCTTCCTCCACGCCGACGGCCACGGTTGCCGACTCCTCCCCTACGTCGACGACAAGGGCGGCGGTGGCCACCGGGAAGGTCGGCGCGCCGCCGTCGCCCTGCCCGCCCGCGCTGGCGGCTTCCTCGGCGAACGTCGCCAGCACGTCGACCACGTCGCCCCGCTCAAGGCGTGGGCTGGCCGGGCCGGTGGGGACGCTGACCGCCCTCGCCCCGGGCGGGAGGAGGGCGGCCACGCCCCGCCGGCCCCATCGCGCCAGCTGCGCGCGCACGACGGGCTGACCGGGGAAGAGGGCCACGACGGCCGTCTGACCCACGACCTGTTCGGGCGCCCCGATCGTGTCCTCGGGCAGGAAGGCGGCGGGCACCCGGCGCACCTCGACGTCGTCGGCGCCGACCACCGCTCCCATCGCGACCGGCCGGGTGGCCACCGCCGCCGGGCGCAGGGAGCCGTACCGCGACGCGGCGGCCCGGGCCTGGCCGACCAGGCGCCCGACCACCGACGCGGTCAGCAGCGCGAGCACGGCGACGGCGGCCCAGAAGAACAGCGGCGAACGAGAAAGTCGACGCAGGCGCACAGCAACTCCTCGACAGGAGAGGACCTGGAGGGGGAAGCGCCGGCAGCCCACCCGAACCTTGTGCGATCGGGGCGCCCTGTGGCTTGCCCATCACGCAAGGTTCGAAGGGAGGGGTCCCCCCGATGCTATGAGGGCAGCGAACCGGGGTCCAGGGCCTGTCCGCAGCTGCAGGAGCGCTCGGCGGGGACAGCCGGTATGGCCCGAGCCAGCAGCCGGCGCACCCGCTCGACGTTCTCGGCCAGCACCCGGAAGATGACCTCCATGGTGACGGGCTCGATGCCCTCCACCCCCTCGAGACCCACGTCGTAGTCGGTGACGAGGGCGATGCCGGAGTAGCACATGCCCAGCTCCCGGGCGAGGACGACCTCGGGGTACTGGGTCATGTTGACGACGTCCCAGCCGGCCGACGAGAACCAGCGGGACTCGGCCCGAGTCGAGAAGCGCGGCCCCTGGATCACCACCACCGTGCCCTCCCGATGGGCGGTGATGCCCTCGCTCTGCGCCGCCTCCGACACGACCGCGCCGAGCTCGGCGCAGTAGGGGTCGGCGAAGGCGATGTGGTTGACCACGGGGCCGTCGAAGAAGGTGTCGGGCCGGCCCCTGGTGCGGTCGACGACCTGGTCGCACACGACGAAGTCGCCGGGCTTGAGGTGGG
>DASZJY010000210.1:0-3554 GCA_035947635.1 Acidimicrobiales bacterium
CGTCGGCGAAGTACCACGTGGACGATGCCGACGTGGCGCACGGGGTGACGGCGTCGCCGAGTGAGCCCGTCCCTGCCAGCTCGACCACCGCCTCCCCGCCGTCGAGCTCGACCACCGCGGACACGTAGGGCGCGGAGACGACATCGGCCAGGCGCACGGCCTGGCGGCTGGTGGCGGGCACCTCGACCTGCGTCCGGCGGAGCTCTCCCTGGTTGGGGTACACCGTGACCGTTCCCCGAAGCGGCCGGTGGCCGGCGTTGAACACCACGATCTGGCCGTCGGCGATCCCGTCCCTCGCGGCGGTGGCCCCGGTGCAGTACCACGCCGACGCCCGGGCTTCGGCGGCCGCCGCCATCGGCACGGGCGGAAGGGTCGTGGCCGTCGGCGCGGGGCGGTCGCCGCGGTCGACCAACCCGCCCAGCAGGAGGAGCCCGAGGATGCCGAGGACGACGGGGACGCGCCGGGAGGGGTTCACCGCGACCGCCCGGACCGGCCAAGACGTCGTCGCAGGCCGAGGAGGGCTCGCACCGCGCCCACCCAGAGGGCGACCTGGATCAGGAGGGCGCCGTAGCGCCACAGCGGCGTGCGGTAGCGCAACGTCCCGTCCCCGCCATCAGTGGCCGCGTAGGCGTTGGCGACGCCGAAGGCGGTCTCCCTCGACGCCTCCCGACCTCCCACGGTGAGCTCCCATCGCGACGATGGCGCCTCCGAGACCAGCACCCGGCCCCCGGAGGGAAGCTCGCCGGCGAACTGGACGGGGCCGGTGCCCTCGAGCACCGGCCTCCCTCCCCGGAGGTCGGCCCCGTCGGCGACCGAACCGGCGATGACGGTGGGGTCGTCGGGCGGGCGGAGGGCCCGACCGGGCCCCCACGCGGTGTTCTCGTACACGACTGCGGCGGGGTCGGACGGGAGGAGGCGGAGGTCGAGCTGGGACTGGAGGGCCCCGGTCAGCGCGGCCGACGGCGGTCGCTGAGTGCCCCGGCGCTCCCCGGCGGCGAGCTGGCGGGGCAACACGAGGTAGCGCACGGCCATCGGCGCCAGCAGTCGGCCGAGGCGGGCGGTATCGCCGCGCTGGGCCTCGCCGAGGGCGGCGACGATCCGGCGGGTGGCGGCCGAGGGCGGCCCGGGGAGCAGGTCGGTGGCGACGGGCATGCCGTCGCGCGAGGTGGCGTAGGCGGCGCCGTCGCCCAGGTTCCATGTCCCCAGCGGCAGGACCTCGGGGTCACCGAGCCAGAGGACGCGGAAGCTGCCGTCGGACCGGGTGGGCTCCATCCATGCCAGCGATCGGGCCAGCTCAGTCGACGGAAGCCGCCACCGCCCGTTGGCTGCCCCGACCAGCACGGGGATGGCGCCGATCGTCACGGCGACGCCGGCCACCACCGACGCCACCTGCCGCCAGCCGAAGCGGTAACGGGAGAGGTCGGACTCGAAGGCGGCGGCTCCGAGGGCGGCGGCCAGGGCCAGCCCGATCGCCGCGGGGGCGAGCAGGACGTCGGCTGCCTGGGCCCGGATCGGGAACCAGTTGCGCCCCCCCGCCCAGGTGACCGCGACCGACAGCAGGACGATCGCCCAGCAGCGGACCGCCCAGTCGAGCCTCCAGCCCTGGCCCAGCACGAGCGGCAGGAGCGCAGCCACCAGGAAGGCCCAGCCCAGCGGGGCGGCGCCCAGCGGCCCGACTTGGAAGCGCAGGAGCGTCCCCAGCCCGGGGGCGTCGGCCGGCGAGGGAGCGACGCCGGTGATGGTCTCGAAGCCCCCACCGAGGAGCACCTCCAGGCTCCACGGAGCGAGCAGCAGCACGGCTCCGCCGACGGCGGCCGCCGCCCCTCCCAGGCCCCGCGCCGCGGCACGGGCGTCGCCGGCGAGGAGGCTCCCGGCGAGCACGCCCAGGCCCATGAGCAGGACGGCGATCAGCGCCGCCGGCGCCAGCGCAGCCACGAGAGCCAGCCCGATGGCCAGCCCGACCACCGCCCGCCGCCACTGCGACGCACGCCCGACCGCGTCGTCGGACCAGGCTCGTCCGCCGTCGGAGGCCTCGGCATCGCCCCCTTCCAGTGAGTAGGGGTCGAGCCCCGTCAGGCGGGCGATGCGCACGAGCACCCATGGGGCGGCGGCGTAGACGAGCAACCCGTCCCAGTGGCCCCGGGCGAGGGAGTTGTACGACAGCGGCACGGCCAGGTACGTGACGACGAGGACCAGCCGGCCGAGGCCCGACCCGAGCGGCCGTCCGAGCCGCCACGCCCCGACCGCTGCCACCGGCCAGGCGGCGATGACGAGCAGCTTCTGCAACAGGGCGACCTTGCCCAGGAGCACGATGCCCCCGAGGCCGAGGAACGCGAACGCCGGAGGGGAGGACGCCGCTGCACCCATTCCCGTGTCGCGCCAGCCGTGGAGGTAATGGCTCAGGAGCGTCCGGGCGCCGGGGAACGGGGCGAACTGGCCGACGGCCGGCAGCCGTCCGCCGAGGATGTGTCGGCTCCCGACGAGGAACGCCAGCACCAGCAGCGCGAGCAGCCCGGCGGCCGCCTGGGCGGGTCCCCTTCCCACCCTGCCGACGAGCTGCTGGCCGGCGGTGACCAGGGCCCGGGCCCGGTCTTCGGCGTGGAGCTGGCGGCGGAGGTAGGCGGACATGCGCACGCTGCCCCGCACCTGGAGGCGTCGGACCTCGCTGTCGGGGACGGCCCGGCTCGTCCGTACCGTACGGCGCAGGAGGCGCAGGTCGCTCAGGCGGCGGAGGTTCCACGGCCAGGCGGCGGCCAGGGCACGGGCGCGCGAGTAGCGGCGGGAGACGACGGCGAGGATCGCCTCGACGACGGTCACCAGCGCGGCCTGGGGAACCACCCGCAACAGGTGCAGGAGCGAGTAGTTCTTCAGCACGGAGCGCAGGCGGTGGCGGGCGGCCAGCCGCACGCTGTGACGGTCGACGGTCGCCTCCTTGCCGCCTTCCTTGTGGCGGGCCCGAGCGCTCGGGGCGACCATCACCCGGGCGCCCGCCACCTGCGCCCGCCAGCACAGGTCGACGTCGGCGCCGTGGTCGTCCATGACCGGGTCGAACCCACCGAGGGTGACGAACAGGTCGCTCCGGGCCAGCATGCAGGCGCTGGAGACGGCGAAGACGTCGCGCACGCCGTCGTGCTGCTCCTGGTCGAGCTCGCCCCGGTCGACGAGGGGCCGGTAGGCCCCCGTCTTGTCCACCGCCAGGCCCACATCGAGCAGGCGGCTGGGGTCGTCCCAGTCGACCAGCTTCGGGCCCACGATCCCGGCGTTCGACCGGAGGGCCTCCTCCACCATCAGCCGGACGGCGTCGGGCTCAGGGGCGACGTCGTCGTGGCAGAAGACGAGGAAGGCGGCGCCCTGCACCGTCTCGAGGGCGTCGTTGGCGAGCGCGGCGAAGCTCGTCCCGTTGGCGGGGCGGCGGAGGTAGGCGTCGGGGAGGACCGCTGCCACTCGGGGCGCAGGGTCGCCTGCGCCGCCGTCGACTACGAGTACCGACTGGTTCGGGTAGTCCTGGGCGCCGACGGCGGCCAGCGTCTCCTCGAACCAGTCCCCCTGCTCCG
>DASZJY010000211.1:0-4687 GCA_035947635.1 Acidimicrobiales bacterium
CCGACCCTCGCCCCTGACCCGATGGACGGCCCGCTGACCTTGTGGAACGACCGCGCCGCCACCTGGTCGGCGTCGCAATGGGCGAAGTGGTCGTCGCCGGCGAACGCCCGCCGGGGGACGGCGGGGCAGGCCGGGTTCAGGATCAGCATGAGCCCGCCGGCGGCACCGGTGAGGTTCACGTCGGCGCCGGCGGTGAGGGTGGCGTAGATCGTGAAGGTGCTGCGGGTCATCACGTAGCCCACCGACCACAGGAGCTCGGTCCGGGCGCCGTTGAGCCCGACGAAGGTCGACGTCCCGCACGTCCAGCAGGTCTCCGTGCGGGGAAGGAGGTTGTTGACGAGGGGCGTCTGGTAAGTGGAGATCGAGTAGCCGGGCGCAACCTCGAGTGTCCCCGCCCGGCTGGGGTCCTGGGGGCCGTTGGGCACGGAGTAGAAGCAGTGGACGGGGACGCACTCGTCGGCGACGCCCGAGTCGGGCCCCTTCGTCTTCCAGACCTCGACGTGGAGTCCCTTGTACCCGAACGGCGCGTCGATGCTGCCGTAACCCTTGCTGACGAGGAGAACGTCCTTGGCTGCGTCGGGGGCGATGCCGGGCTCGACGGTGCCGACGAACGTGCCGGTGTCGTCGATCGGCCACAGGCCCCTCAGGATCCCCGGAGCGTCTTGAGTGTCGATCCAGACGACCCACTGGTTGTTGGCCATGAGTCGGTCACCCGGGCGGATGAAGCCGAGATGGGCGGCGTCGGTGCGGGCGAGGAGCTCGCCGATGTGCTCGGTGGGGGCGTCGGAGCAGTTGGAGATCGTCTGCTGGGCGCCCTGGAGCGAGACGACCTCGTCGCGGCAGCCCGTCACCGCCCCCGCATGCGCCCGCTCGGCGACCGCGGGCAGGAGGGCGGCGGCGACGAGGGCGACCGCCAACCCGCGGGGCACTCCCGCTCGGGGGGGGATGTCTGTCGCCTGGCGTGCCTTGGCCACCGAGCCTCGAGGTGGGGGTGTCGAGAACGGGGCCGTCAGTATGGCGGCCGGGCACCGCCTCGCGCGCCGCGGGCTGGGCTTCCGAGCGTGGTCAGTCGCGCTCGGGGATGTTGTCGGCGAGCTGCGCCGCCAGGTCGGGGGCGCCCTCCTCGACAGGCTCGTATTCGTTGATGTTGTCGATCGACTTGCCCATCGCCGCGTCGGCCTCGCGCTCGACGATGATCTCGACGAGGGCGGGCACCCGCTGCTCGTTGCTGGCCTGGATCGCCCACTCGATGGCGGGCTTGATCTCGTCCGGCGACGTCACCCGGCGCCCCAGCGCGCCCATCGCCTCCATGACGGCCACGTGGTCCATGCCCAGGGCGCCGTTGGGGCCGGCGTAGCCGATGTCGACGCCAAAGTTGATGTCGTACTGGTACTTCTCGGGCTGGCGGATCAGGCTCATGTAGCCGTTGTTGAGCATCACCAGCACGTAGGGCACCTGGTACTGGACGGCGACGGCGATCTCCTCCATGAGGAAGCCGAACGAGTAGTCGCCGACGACCCCGACGACGAGGTTGTCGGGGCGCGCCAGCTTGACGCCGATGCAGGCGGGGACCTCCCACCCGAGGGGACCGGCCTGCCCGCAGCAGAGGTAGTGGCGGGGCTTGTAGGTCTTCTGGAACTGGCCGCTCCAGATCTGGTACAGCCCGATGGCGGTGACGATGATCTCGTCGCCGTCGAAGAGCTCGTTCATCTCCTTGAAGACGCGCTGGGGCTTGATGGGCACGTCGTCGAAGTCCATCTTGCGGAGCATCGTCGAGCGCAGCTCGTAGACCCGCTCGACCCAGGGCCCGGGGTCGCGGGCCTCGGTCATGTCCTTGGCCGCCGCCAGCAGGGCCTCGAACGCCAGCTTGGCGTCGGAGACGATCCCGAGATGGGGCTTGAAGACCCGTCCGATCTGCCCGGGCTCGATGTCGATGTGCACGAAGGTGCGGTCGCCCCGGTAGACCTCGAGGTCGCCGGTGTGGCGCTCGGCGAAGCGGGCGCCGACGGCCAGGATGAAGTCGCTCTCGAGGAAGAGCTGGTTGGCGAAGCGCTGGCTGGTCTGGATGCCGACGATGCCGGCGTAGAGGGGATGGTCCTCCGGGATCGAGCCCTTGGCCATGTAGGTGGGCGTCACCGGCACCTGCAGGTACTCGGCCAGTTCCATGAGGGCGTCGGACGCCTCTGAGATGATGACGCCGCCGCCGGGCATGAGCATCGGCCGCTCGGCCGCCAGCAGCATCTCCATGGCCTTGCGGATGGCGGCCTCGTTCGGCTTGGGCGGCTCCACCAGGAGGCGCTGGTCGAGCTCGGCGTCGTAGTCGACCTCCTGCTCCTTGGTGACGTCGAGGGGCAGGTCGATGAGCACGGGGCCGGGCCGCCCCGAGCGGGCGATGCGGAACGCCTCGCGGAACACCCACGGGATCTGCGCCGTCTCCTTCACCTGCACCGACCACTTGGTCACGGGCTTGGCGATGGACGCGATGTCGACCGCCTGGAACGCCTCCTTGTGGAGCAGGTGGGTCGGGGCCTGGCCGGTGATGCAGATGATGGGGATGGAGTCGGCCTGGGCGGTGTAGAGGCCGGTGATCATGTTGGTGCCGGCGGGCCCCGACGTTCCGATGCACACCCCGACCCCGCCCGTGACGCGCGCGAGGGCGTCGGCTGCGTGGGTGCCGCCCTCCTCGTGTCGGACGGCGATGTGGCGGATCTTCTCCGACTTGCTGAGGGCCTGGTAGAGCGGAAGGATCGCCGCCCCCGGGATGCCGAAGACGTACTCGACGCCCTCGTCCTCCATGATCTTGACGGCCGCCTCCATCACCTTCATGCGGCTGAGGCCGCCCTTCGACTGGCCGTCGTCAGCCATGGCTCGAGCTGCGCTCCTCCGCTGCGCTTCGGGGCTCGCTCATGCTCAGGACAGCCCCTCGGCCGCTTCGCCGATCTTGTGCTGAGCGGCGTCCTCGATCACCGTGAGGATCGCCGAGTGGTCGAGGTCGGCCCGGTCCTTCACCTTGAGCTCCTGCAGCATCTGGTCGACCAGGGAGGTCACGGGAAGGGGCACGCCGACCTCGCGGGCGGTGGTCAGGGCGATGCCGAGGTCCTTGTGGTGCAGCTCGGAGCGGAAGCCGGGAGAGAAGTCGTGCTCGAGCATCTTGTCGCGCTTCTGCTCCATGACCTTCGTGCCGGCCAGGCCGCCGGAGACCGCCTCGATGATCTTGGCCGGGTCGACCCCCGCCTTCGACCCGAGGACGAGCGCCTCGCTCACCGCCTCGATGACGATGCCGACGATGATCTGGTTGCACGCCTTGGTGATCTGGCCCGACCCCGCCTCGCCCACGTGGGTCGCCGTGCCCAGCGGCTCGAACAGGTGCTTGGCCCGCTCGAAGTCCTCCTCCGCCCCTCCGACCATGAGGGCCAGGTCGCCGCTGATGGCGCCCGGCTCCCCGCCGCTGATCGGGGAGTCGAGCGTGCGGACGCCCTTCTCGTTCGCCTCCTTGGCCAGCTCCTTGGTGACGAGGGGGGAGATCGTGCTCATGTCGATGAGCAGGCTCCCCTCGCTGGCCCCGGCGAGGAGCCCTTCCTCGCCTCGGTACACCTCTTCGACCTCAGCCGACGCCGGGAGGCAGGTGATGACGATCTCGCACTGCTCGGCGATGGCCTTGTAGCTGTCGGCGGTCTCCGCCCCCTCACCCTTCAGCTCGTCGGCGTTGCGGCTCTGGCTGTAGATGACGAGCTCCTGGCCCGCCTCGATCAGGTTCTTGGCCATGGGCTTGCCCATGATCCCGAGACCTACGAAACCGACCTTGCCTTCGGCCACTTGCGCCTCCCGGTTCTAGAGATTGAGGTCTCCGACCCCCACGTCCTCCCCGCGCTTCTCCTTGGGCAACCACGCCAGGCTGTCCTCGGTGGCGTCGGTCGACGGCTTGTACTCGAGGCCGATCCATCCCCCGTAGTCGAGCTCGTCGATGACGCCGAAGATGTACCGCCAGCTCAGCTCGCCGGTTCCGGGCTCCCCCCGGTCGGGCGAGTCGGCGACCTGGATGTGGGTGATGCCGTCGATGTGCTCACGGAGCGTGGCGACGACGTTCCCCTCCATGCGCTGCATGTGGTAGGCGTCGTACTGCAGCTTGACGTTGTCCCGTCCCACCCGCTGGACGAAGTCGGCGGCCGCCTTGGTGGTGTACAGCAGGTAGGGGCCGTTCTCGAAGGTGTTGACCGCCTCGATCATGACCTCGATGTCGTGCTCGGCGGCCTGCTCGGCCGCCCAGGCGACGTTCTCGCGGGCCAGCTCGAGCTGCTCCTCGGTGTCGACCCCGTCGAGCTCGAGGCCCATCAGGGCGTTCAGCCGGGGGCAGCCCACCTTCTGGGCCAGCTCCAGGGCCACGGGCACGTTGTCGCGGAACTCCTGCTTGCGCTCAGGGTCGCTGACCAGGCCCCGGTCGCCGTTGGGCATGTCGCCGGCGTCGAAGTTAAACAGCGCCACCTCGAGACCGGCGTCCTCGATGGCCGACTCCACCTGATCGAGGTGCTCGCCGGAGGGCCACCAGAACTCGACCGCCTTGAAGCCCGCCTCGGCCGCCCGCCCGAAGCGCTCGGTGAAGTCCACCTCTTTGAACAGCATCGACAGGTTGGGACAGAACCGCACTTGGCGCCCACCCTCTCTCTCGATCCGCTGGGAGACCGAAGCT
>DASZJY010000212.1:0-4357 GCA_035947635.1 Acidimicrobiales bacterium
ATCAGGTGCACCTCGGCGTCGCGCGCCAGCTCGCGAGCGAGCAGCAGGGCGGGTTCGAAGAACGAGGTGTGGGTGTAGTAGACGACTCGCATCCGCGGGATGCGCCGAGGGTACCGTCGGCTCCCCGGAGGCCTATCCCAGTGGCTTGCGCGCCTCCATGTACAGCGAGCCGGGGAGGTGCTCGGCTCCGCCCTCCCCCTCGTCGAGGGCGATCTGGTCCCAGTCGGGTATGGCGCTGCTGCGGTGATCGCGAAGGGTGATGTCGTCGAACCCCGCCTCGGCGAGGACTACGGCCAGGTTCACCCGGTCGTACATCCACTGGTGCGTCTCGCCCCGTCGGCGGGCGTCGCCCAGTACGAGGTTCTCCACGAAGCGGCGGACTGGAGGCTGCTGCGCTGTCCCGACGGCCTCCCGCCTGACCATCTGCTCGACGATGTCGCCCACGTAGCCGTCGTGCTCACGGGCCATCTCCGGATCGTCGGCGCAAGCATCGAGGTGGGCCACGTACCGCCGGCACCGCAGCTCGAGGTCGGGGACGACGACACGGTGCAATCCCCCCACCCGGAGCACTCGCCGCACCTCGGCGAGGAAGGGGCCGACGCGATCACGGTCGAGGTGCTCGAGAACGTGCGAGTGGTACACGGCGTCGACGCTTTCGTCGTCGATGGGGAGGGGACGCCGGAGGTCGTGGACGACGATGCTCTCGTCGAGGGCGGCGAAGCGGCGACGGCGCTCGCCGCGGAGCGCCACCATCGCCAAGCCGTTCCCGACGCGGCTCCGCTTGAGGCGGAGATAGGGAGACCAGTCGAGGTTCACACAGCGGGGGCTGGTCCGGCTGCCACAGCCGAGGTTGAGGACGACCACGACGGGCCGATGCTACCCAGTGCCATCGCTCGCCCAGGGAGCGTCCGACGTGTACACACTCCGCCGTGAACGCGCTCGTGCGGCGCAGCGGGTGGACCGCGGTGGACCAGGCGTTGTCGAGCACGAGCAACGTCGTGCTCGCCGTGCTCCTCGCCCGAGAGGTGACGCGGGAGTCGTTCGGCGCCTACGGCCTGGCGTTCGCGGTCTACGCCCTTGTGCTGTCGGGCACCCGCGGCCTGGTCTCCTCCGTCTTCCAGATCCGGTTCACGGCGGCCGAGCCCGCCGACCAGCGGACGGCGCTGCGCGACTCGGCGGGAGCGTCGCTCGTGGTGGCGCTGGCGGTCGCCGGGCCCACGGTTCTCGTCGGCCGCCTCCTCGGCGGCCCGGTCGCCGCCGCCCTGGTGCCAATGGCGCTGACCCTGCCCGGGCTCCTCCTCCAGGACTGCTGGCGGCTGGCGTTCCTCACCCTGGGCCGGGCCCGGTCGGCAGCCGCCAACGACCTCCTGTGGGTGGCCGTCGAGCTCCCGGTGCTGGGTGTCCTCCTCTGGCGCGACGAGGTGACCGTGACGTCGGCCGTCGCCGTCTGGGGCGTGGCGGCGTGCGCAGGAGCCACCTTCGGCGTGCTGCAGGCGGGCATCGTTCCGTCACCCCGGCGAGGCGTCTCCTGGCTGGGCGCGCACCGCGACCTGGGGCTGCCGATGCTGGCCGAGTTCCTCCTCATCGCCGCGGTGGCCCCGGCCACGCTCCTCCTCGCTGGGGCGGTGACCGACCTCCGGGAGGTGGCCGCCCTCCGGGGCGCCGAGGTGCTGCTCTCGCCGGTGAACCTCCTGTTCGGCGCGGCGGTGCTCGTCGTCGTGCCCGAGGCCGCCCGGGTCCTCGCCACCCGGCCCGAGCGCCTGCCCACGGTGCTGAGGACCGGTGGCTGGGCCTTCGCCGCGGTGGCCGTCTCCTTCGGCCTGGTGGTCGCCATCCTTCCCGACGGCGTGGGCGAGGCGCTGGTGGGAGCCAACTGGCGCTCCTCCCGGGCGGTCGTCGTCCCCCTCGCGTTCCACGCCGCCGCCACCGGGCTCATGACCAGTTGGCTGGCCGGGCTGCGGGTGCTGCAGGCGGCCCGGGAGGCCCTCGTCGTGCGCGTCGTCCTCACGCCGCTCCATCTGGTCGCCGCCTTGGTCGGGCTCCTGTGGCGGGGGGCGGTGGGCGCCGCCGTCGGGATGGCGGTCGTCAGCGTCGTGGGCGCCGAGCTGATGCAGCGACGCTTCACCGCATGTGCTCGCGCAGCGAGTCGAACACCGCCTGGAGGTCCCGGTGGAAGCGCTCCAGGGTGAACCGCTCCTCGTAGGCCGCGCGCCCGGCAGCTCCCATGCGGCGAGCGAGACCTTCGTCCTGCAGGAGGCGCCCGAGGCGGTCGGCGAGGGCCGCGCTGTCCCGCACGGGGACGAGATAGCCGGTGACGCCGTCGTCGACCACCGTCGGGATGCCTCGCCACCGGGTGGCGACGACCGGGAGGCCGAACTGCATCGCCTCCAGGAGCACGACGCCGAACGTCTCCGCCTCGTAGAAGCTCGGGAAGCAGAAGACGTCGGCCCGGGCGTACGCACCGAGGACCTCGTCCCGGCGAAGCGGTCCCCGCTCGACGACGACGTCGTCGAGGCCGTGGTGGGCGATGGCCCGGCGGGTCCGCTCCTCGACGTCACGCGACGGGTAGGCGCCGACCACCTCCACCCGGAAGCGCACTCCCTGCCCTAGGAGCTGGCCCGCCGCCTCGAGGAGCACCGGGAGCCCCTTGGACTCCCACAGATGAGCGACGAAGAGGACCGTGGGGGGCTCCTCGGCGCGCCGCGCCGATGACGTGGCCGCGACCTGCGCGCTCGCGTCGGGCAGTCCGTTGGGGACCACCAGTTGCCGCCGGGCGCCGAGCCGTCCCGGGTCGTCGGGGGCCAGCGCCGACGTCCGGATGCCGACATCGGCGCCGAAGTACGCCCTCCGGTAGAGCCACCGCGCCACCCGACCGAGCTCCGGGTACAGCTCCGACACGCCGCCGGCGTGGAAGTGGAGCACCGTCGCCCCGAACATCCACCTGGTCGACAGCAGTAGGGCGATGTCGCGGTAGACGGGAAGCCGGGAGGGGCCGGCGGGGTGGTAGTAGAGCACCTGCGCCCGCAGCCGGAGGCGAGCCCGCACGATCCGGGCCACCGCGCCGGCGAGGTGCGCCACCTTGCCGGGTCGTGGCCTCCCGATGTCCTCGACGCTGGACGCGAAGGCCAGCCGGACGTGGTGGAGCCGGACGTCGCGGTAGGCGCCGGCGAGGGCGTGCTCGATCATGAGCGACTGACCGTGGACGGGCGGCGGCGTCTGGCCCACCAGGACGACCCGCAACGGGCGGGCCACGGGAGTGGGCCGGCTCAGGCGGTCAACTGGCGGTCGACCGAACGCTGCACCTGCTGCTCGATCCAGGGGTAGGTGAGCGCCAGCCCGTCCCTGAGCGAGTGCCGCGGCCGCCAGCCCAACGACTCGATGCGAGCGTGGCTGAAGTTCCGCGATTGCACTCCCACGGGGCCGGTCACGTACCGCACGTCGAGATCCTTCCCGGCGACGTCGAGGACGGTGGCGACCAGCTCGGCGACGGTCACGTACTCCGCGCTCCCGATGTTCACGGGACCTTCGAGGTCCGATTCCACGAGGCGCACAACGCCGTCGACCAGGTCGTCGACGTAGACGTAGGAGCGCACGGCCGAGCCGTCACCCCACACGTCGATCGTGCCGCCGTCGGCCGCCTCGGCGACCTTCCGGCAGATGGCGGCGGGAGCCTTCTCGCGTCCCCCGGACCACGTGCCCTCGGGGCCATAGCAGTTCTGGAAGCGCGCGATCCGCACGGCGATGTCGAAGCGGCGCCCGTAGGCCTGCACCACCCGCTCGGCGTAGAGCTTCTCCCAGCCGTACTCGTTGTGGGGGAGGGCGGGGTAGGCGTCGTCCTCATGGAGCTCGGCTTCGCCCGGGCGCATGTCCCGGTAGATGCACACCGAGGAGGAGAAGAAGTAGCGGGGGACGCCGGCGGTGACGGCGGCGTCGATCATGTGCAGGTTGATCAAAGCGTTGTTGCGCATGATCTCGCACTCGGCCCGCTCGATGAACCCCATGCCCCCCATGTCGGCGGCCAGCTGGTACACCTCGTCGAACCCACCGGCCACGCGCAGCACCCGGGCGCAGGCGCCGGGGTCACGGAGGTCGATGGCCAGGAACTCGTCGGCTGCCGATGCCGCGAACTCCGGCGGTTTAGCGTCGACTCCTCTGACCCACGCGCCGTCGCCCTTCAGCCTCCTGACGAGGTGGCTCCCGATGAAGCCCCCTGCGCCGCAGACGAGGACGCGCTTCTGTTCCCCGGTGAAGCTCACCACCGGACGCTTCTGGACGCAGCGGTTGATCTCACCCGTCGCACGACCGGCCCCCCAGCTGGCTCGACAGACGGCGATCGTACCACCGGCCCCGAACGTTC
>DASZJY010000213.1:0-5757 GCA_035947635.1 Acidimicrobiales bacterium
CCCTCCCTCGAAACGGAGCCCTACGGAGGTGCCAGCGCCCCGACCAGCCGCTCCACCTCCTCCTCCGTGTTGTAGTAGTGCACCGACGCCCGGACCACCGCCTGTAGGTGCCGCCGGTCGAAGTCGAGGCGGGCGGATCCGGCCTCGGCGACGGAGACGTTCACGCTGGCTGCGGCCAGCGATCTCCGCACCTCCTCGGCATCGTGGCCCTCCACCGAGAAGGTCACGATCCCGCAGCGCTCGACGCCGAGGTCGTGCACGCTGACGCCCGGTAGCTCGCCCAGGGCCGCACGCAGCTGTTCGCCCAGCTCACGGACGCGGGCCCAGATGTCGGCCATGCCCCACGCCAGGGCGTAATCCACCGCCACCCCCAGGCCGACCTTGGCGGCGACGGGCATCTCCCATGCCTCGAAGCGGCGGGCGCCGTCGTGGAAGCGGTACCGGTCGGGCGCCTCCCAGACGGCCGAGCGCAGGTCGGGGAGGCCCGGCTCGAGGCGCCCGGCGGTGGCCGCCCGGGCGTAGAGGAGCCCGACGCCCCGGGGGCCGCGCAGGTACTTGCGGCTGGTGGCGGTGAGGAAGTCGCAGCCCACCTCGTCGACGTCGATGGGGAACTGCCCGACCGACTGGCAGGCGTCGAGGAGGTAGAGCGCTCCCGCCTCTCGGGCCAGTCGCCCCACCGCGGCCACCGGGTTGACCAGGCCGCCGCCGGTGGGGACGTGGGTGACGGCCACGAGCTTCACCCGCTCGTCCAGGGCGGCGGCGACGGCGTCGACGGACACCTGGCCCGAGTCGTCGTCCGCGACCACCTCGACGGAGACGCCCTGCCGCACTGCCGAGTGCAGGAGCTGCAGGTAGTTGCTGCCGTACTCGGCCGCCGACGTGAGCACCCGGTCGCCCGGCTGCAGGGGCACCGAGAGAAAGGCGGCCTGCCAGGCCCGGGTGGCGCTCTCCACCACCGCGATCTCCGAGGCCGAGCAAACGAGCAGCTCGGCCAGGGCGCCGTACGGGCGTTCCACCGCCCCGGCGGCCTGGGCGGCGGCCTCGTAGCCCCCCATGCGCGCCTCCAGCTCGAGGTGGGAGACCACCGCGTCGAGAACGGGCTGGGGCGGCAAGGCGGCGCCGGCGTTGTTCAGGTGGGCGACAGATTGGCAGCCGGGCGTGTCCGCCCGGGCCCGGGAGACGTCGATCATCCGAGCACGTTCACTCGCGGAACGACAGCGAGAGCCCGAAGTCACCGCCCGGGTCGGTCCACCAGCGGCCCAGGGCCAGCTCGGCGTTCGCCAGCTCCTCCTCGATCCCCGAACGGCGGAACTTGGCGCTGATCTCGGTGCGCATGGCCTCGGCCGTCTCGAACCTCACGGTCAGCCCGAGGTCGTCGACGACGACCACCTGGGCCTCGTCGGCGCGCAGCCACATCTCGATCCACTCGCCCTGGGGCTCGAAGCGGGCGACGTGGCCGAAGGCCTCGGGCTCGAAGTCGGCGTGGAGCTCCCGGTCGAGCACGACCAGCAGGTTGCGGTTGAACTCGGCGGTGACGCCGGCGCTGTCGTCGTAGGCGGCGACCATGCGAGGGACCGACTTCAGGAGGTCGGTGCCGAGGAGGAGGCTGTCGCCCGGTTCCATGGCGGCGGAGAGGGCGGCCAGGAACCCGGCCCTCGCCTCGGGCACCAGGTTGCCGATGGTGCCGCCGAGGAAGGCGAACAGGCGCGTCCCCGCGCCGGGGATGGTGTGCAGGTGGTGCTCGAAGTCGCCCACAACCGCGTGCACCTCGACGTTGGGGTACTCCTCCGAGATGTCGGCGGCCGCCCGCCGCAGCGTGGGCTCGCTCACGTCGAAGGGGACGAAGCGGCGGAGGCAGCCGACCGCCTGCAGGGCCTTCAGGAGGAGTCGGGTCTTGGCCGAGGTGCCGGCACCGAGCTCGACGAGGGTGTCGGCCCTGGTGAACCCGGCGACGTAGTCGGCGCGCTCCTCGAGGATCGCCCGTTCCGCCCTGGTGAGGTAGTACTCGGGCAGGCGGGTGATCTCCTCGAACAGCTGCGACCCCCGCTCGTCGTAGAACCACTTGGGCGGTATCTCCTTCGGGACGGCCGTCAGCCCGGCGGCCACATCGGCCCGCAGGGCGGCCTCGAGGTCCTCTCTCGACAGGTGGACGTCGATGCGGGGCTTCATCGCCTCACCGCGTGAGCGGTTCCACGGTGGCGCCCGAGCGGCGGGCGACCACGAGCGAGCCGTCGGGCACCGGGGCCCAGCGAGGGTCGTCGTCGTACGGCTCGGAGGCCACGACCACGGCGTCGTCGTCCTCGCGCACGAAGAGCGACTCCCCGCAGGCGGTGGCGGCGACGAGGTGGCCGTCGGTGAGGACGAGGTTCAGCCGCCCTGGAGCCACACCTGTGGTTGTCGCCACCACGTCGGCGAGCGCCGGTCCGGGGGCGGCACCGGCGTCGAGGCGGTCCAGGGCGAGGGCAAAGAGCACCTCGGAGTCGGAGGAACCCTCGATCCCCGCCGCCCGGGGGTCGGACACCAGCCGGCGGAGGAGCGGACCGGTGGGACCGCCGCCCGCGAACCCCTCGACCCGTCCGTTGTGGGCGAAGAGCCAGGGACCGGACGTGAAGGGGGGCGTGCCGCTCTCCTCCACGAGGGAGGGCGGCGTGGCGTCGCGCAGCGCCGCCAGCACCGCGGTCGATCGCACCACGCCGGCCACGCTGGCGAAGGAGCGCTCAGCCCAGGCCGGGCGCGGGGTCCGCCACCGGGCCGGCTCCTCCCGGAGGGCGTGGTCGTAACAGCCCACGCCGAACCCGTCGGCGTTGACCGCGCCCTGACGCTGGTGCCGGGGTGCCCAGCTCTGGCGCACCAGGCACTGAGGCGGGTCGTACAGCAGGGACTGGAGGGTGGCGGGTGGGCCCAGGTAGGCGAGGAACCGGCACATCGGTGTGGGTGGCGGCTGCTCAGTCGTCGTCTCGGGCGCAGCGGAAACCGGCGAAGATCTGGCGCCGGATCGGATAGTCCCAGTTGCGGAAGGTGGTGCGCACCGCGCACGGGGCGGTGGCCCACGACCCGCCGCGCAAGACCTTGTAGCCGGAGCCGAAGAACGCCTCGGAGTACTCCCGGTAGGGGAACGAGCTGAACCCGGGATAGGCGACGAAGTCGCTCGACGTCCACTCCCAGACGTCACCGAGGAGCTGGTGCACGCCCCAGGGGCTGGCGCCGCCGGGGTAGGCGCCCACCGGGGTGGGCCGGAAGTGGCGCTGGCCCACGTTGGCCCGGTCGAGGACGGCGTGGCCCTCGTCGTCGGCATCGCCGACATCGTCGACGTCGCCGACGTGGTCGGCGTCGTCGCCCCAGGGGTGGCGACGCTTGTGGCCGTCCGCCGTCCACGAGGCCGCCTTCTCCCACTCGGCCTCGGTGGGCAGGCGCTTGCCGGCCCAGGTCGCGTAGGCGGTGGCCTCGTGCCAGCACACGTGTTGCACGGGCTCGTCGGGCGGCAGGTCCTCCTCGAACCCGAAGCGCCGGCGGCACCAGCTTGCCGGGCCGGTGCGGCGCCAGAACTGGGGATGGGCCTCGGGCGTCTGGCGCCGCCACGCCCGGCCCTCTTCGGTCCACCACCGGGGGTCGTCGTACCCGCCGTCGTCCACGAACTCCAGGTACTGGCGGTTGGTGACGGGCGCGGTGTCTATCCAGAAGGCGGGAAGGTCGACGACGTGGGACGGGCGCTCGTTGTCGTACGCCCACGGGTCGTCGTCCGTGCCCATGAGGAACGGACCGCCAGGGACGCGCACCTCGGGTTGGTGGGGAGGCGCCGTCGCCTCCGGGGGCGCGGGGGAGAGCGGTCGGTAGCCGTCCCCCTCCATGAGCTGGAGGGTGGCCAGCATGGTCTCGTCGTGCTGGTGCTCGTGCTGGAGGACCATGCCGTACACGAAGCCGCCGGCGAGGAGCGGCCGGCCGTCGTCGAGCTCGACCCGGTCGAGGACGTCGAGGACCCGGCCGCGCACGTCGGCGATGTACCGGCGCGCCTCGGGGGGCGGGAGCAGCGGAAGGGCGGGGCGGTTGGGCCGGGGGTGGCGGAAGGCGTCGTAGAGGTCGTCGAGGCTGGCGTCGATGGGCGGGGTGCCGGCCACCGCCCGCAGCAGCCACAGCTCCTCGTAGTTGCCGACGTGGGCAAGGTCCCAGACGAGGGGGGACATGATCGGCGAGTGCTGGCGCACGAGCTCGGGGTCGGGCAGCGGTGCGAGCAGGTCGAGCGAGCGGCGGCGACCCTCCTCGAGCTCCGCGGCCACGACCGCTCTCAGGTCCACGACGCCTACCGGAGGCCGAAGCGTGCCGAGACCCAGTCCAGGTTGCGAACGGGTGCGAGCCACAACTCCAGCGTCATCACCGGTACCTCCGTTGCATGCGTCGGGCGCGGTGCCACGCGCCTGTAGGAAGCGGTCCCCGCCACTGTCAGTCTAGGCAACGCCGCTCACCGTTACGCCGCACCCCCTTCCCGAGCACACGCCCGCTGCACGAGCGCCAGGACGGCGTCGGGGTTGCGGGAGATGTCGTCCCACGTGACCGGCAGGATGCGCCAGCCGGCGGCGATCAGGGCGTTGCGTCGCGTGTGGTCGCTCGCCCAGTCGGACGCGCTCGAGTGGTGGACGTAGCTGTCGGCCTCGATGCCGAGGCGAAGATCGGGGTATGCGATGTCGAGCCGGGCCCGGCGGCCGCCGGGAAGCTGTACCTCGTACTGCGCCATGGGAGGCGGGCCGGGAAGTTGGACCAGCAGGTCCCACAGACGACGCTCGAGCTCGGATTCCGGCCGCCGCCGGTCGCGCGCGGCGTCGTCGACCAGCGCCGCGAGCAGAGCGCTGCCGGCCCGGCCCTGCCGGCCGAGCGCATCGAGGCGGCGGGTCAGGAAGCGTGTCGTGGTCAAGCGCTGGCCCAGGCAGTGGTCGAGCGCCCGCTGGAGCGTGCCGCGGTCGAGCACGGCGCTGAGGTCGATGAGGGTGCGGGTGGCGGTCGTGACTCTCAGGTCGTCGCGAGTCGTCACGTCGACCGGCGGCAGCGAGCGGGAGTGGTGGACCCGGACGCCCACGAGCAGCGGGTCGTGGCCGAACGGCAGGGTGAGCTCGATGTCGGCGCTCACCCCCGGTAACTGCCAGATCTGCGCCGCCGCCCGGTACGAGACGACCGCGGCCGGGCCGGCCGCCAGCGAGGCGGCGCGCAGCGACTGCTCCCACGACGGCGGCACGCCCGCGAGGCGGAAGACGTCGGCGTGGACCTGCACCCAGTGCCCCCTCCTGAGCCGGTGGCGCGTGATCGAGCGCGTGGCTCCCGCGGCCCTGGCCTCGGCCCGGGTGAACAGCCCCAGCCGGCGGGCGGCGATGGCGGCGATGACGGAGTCGGCGTGCATGCAGCGAACGTACCGTCACCCTGTGACATTTCACGCCGGCGATGCCCTCCCCCGGCCACCTGCCCCCAACTGATCGGCCAGATGGCCCCAGGCTGACCACTTGGCCGATCAGTTCGCCGTACTGCACCGCGGGCACCGAGGCACGGGACGAGCACCGGTCCGCGGCCCGCGGGCCGCGCCGCCGCCGGCGACAGCCACCTGCACCGAACTGATCGGCGAAGTGGCTCTCCAGCGACCACTTTCCCGAACAGTTCGCCCGAGGCGGCCCCTAAGCTCGACGGCATGGAGCGGCTGTCGAGAGAGGTCACCGAGGGGTACGCCCGGGCGCCGGCGCGGGCGATGTTGCGTGCGGTCGGCATGACCGACGACGA